>NZ_DBHKZA010000008.1:0-86462 GCF_057314935.1 Achromobacter sp. | reverse complement strand
AGGCTTTCCCCGCCGCCACGTTGACGCTGATGGCGATGATGAAAACATTGAAAAAGAAAGCGATGACGCTGTGCATCAGCGCCATGCGGCGCACGCGCCGGTTCACGATCTGCACGTCCGACACCTGGAACGTCATGCCCAGCACCAGCGCGAAATACGCAAAATCCCAGTAGTCGGGTTCGTGCGTGCCCGGAAAATCCAGGCCCTTGTGCGTGCCGGAGCGGTGCCCGTAATAGCCATGCGCGTAATGCAGGGCGAAGATCATGTTCATGTACAGCCACGACAGCACGATGGTCGCGGCCGCGGCCAGCATGTCCACCACGCCGCCCGCATTGCTTTCGCCGCGCAGTTCCACCCACAACGCCACCATCACCATGCAGGACAGCGCCACGCTGCTCCACAACACGCCCAAGCGCCCGACGTCCTGCTGCTTGGCGTGCACACGCATGGAGGCCGGGCTGGCCTGGCCGAACGCGCGGGCCGTGACCACCAGGAACACCAGCGCGGCCGCGTCAAAGCCCAGCAGCAGCGCCAGGCTGGGCGAGCGGCCCAACACATAGGCGATGCCGCCCGCCACCACGAACAGCAGGCCGCACAGCACCAGCCGGCGGTGCGCATGGAAGAAGGGCAGGCTTTCAACGGACGCCGCGGGGTCTTCGGCTTGCGGATCGTCCGGAATGGGCTTCGTCATGGGGGCTCCTACGCGCGGCAAGAGCCCTACGCTAACCGATCGCCAGCAAACCCACCAGCGCGCCGCCGAACAGCAACCACAGCGGATGGATGCGCGTGGCGCTGCCCAGCAACGCCACCACGGCGGTGATCGCCCCCAGCAGCCAGCTGTGCACGGACGCCTCGGTGATCAACGCGGCGCTGGCCGCCACCAGCCCGACGGTCATCGGGAAAATGCCGGCCTGGATGACGCCGCGCCACGGGCGGTCCTTGAACCGTTCCCACAAGCCCAGCGCCAGGATGGTGATCAGGGACGACGGGCCGAACTTGGCGATGGTCGTCACCAGCATGCCCCATCCCCCCGCCACATGCCAGCCGACCAGCGTGACGACCATCAGGTTGGGGCCGGGCGCTGCCTGGCCCAATGCGAACAAGGCGGAGAAGTCCGCGGCCGTCATCCAGCCGTGCACGTCCACGACCTGGCGCTGCATTTCGGGCAGGATGGTGTTGCCGCCGCCGAACGCCAGCACCGACAGCTGGGAAAAGATCAAGGCCAGCGAGATCAGGGTCTGAATCATCGACGTTGCCTCCAGACCAGCAGGATGCTCAGCGGCGTCAGCACCGCCATCGTCGGCAACAGCGGAATGCGCAGCACCGCGATCGCCACGAAACAGAGCGTGGCCACCACGCCGGCCAGCCAGTCACGGCGCTTGATCACGGGCACCCCGATCTTGACCGCCATCGAGATCAGCAAGCCCGCGGCGGCGGCCGCCAGGCCGGCGAACAAATGCTGGATGTGGGGATCGTTCTGGAACCGGTCGTACACCATGCCCAGCAGAATGACGATGGCGGACGGCGCCAGGATCAGGCCCATCAGCGCGGCGAACGCGCCCCGGGGGCCGCGGAACTTCATGCCCAGCGCCACCGACAGGTTGATGATGTTGCCGCCCGGCAGGAACTGGCACAGGCCCAGCAGATCAGTGAACTCGGACCCGCTCAACCAGCGGTGCTTCTCGACCACCATGCGGCGCGCCAGGGGCAGCGCGCCGCCGAAGGCCGTCAGGCCCAGCATCAGGAATCCGTAGAACAACTGCCCGCAAGTGGGGGGAGGCCGAAGATCGGCCTCGGAGGTGGAAAGTGCTGCATTCATGTTGTTATGGCCGGTCCGGGGACCGGTGGGCGAAGGCCGGCGCGTCGCCGCGCCAAGGGAAAGATAACGAGATGGCAGCCTACTCTTCGCCTCAGATAATGTCTAATATATGACTACTTAACCAATCATATTCATTGCATATGGCTTCAGTCGATCTGCGTCTTCTGCGCTACTTCCTGGCCGTGGCCGAGGAATCCCATCTGACCAAGGCCGCCGCCCGGCTGGGCATCCGCCAGCCGCCGCTCAGCCAGCAGATCCGCGTGCTGGAGCAGGAGCTGGGCGTGACGCTCTTTCACCGCTTGCCGCGCGGCATGGAACTCACCGAAAGCGGCCGCGCGCTGGTCGACGACGCGCGCAACATCATCGCGCTGGTGGACCAGGCGGTGGACGGGGTGCGCCGCGTCTCGCAAGGCGAAGCCGGCCGGCTGACCGTCGGCTTCACCGGATCGGCGGCGTTCCATCCGTTCGTGCCGTCGGTCATCCGGCGATTCCGCGAAAGCGCGCCCAACGTGCGGCTGGTGCTTGAGGAAAGCAGCACCGGCGAACTGCGCGAAGCCGTCAACGAAGGCCGCGTGGATGTCGCGTTCATCCGGGGTTCGTACGGACCCGGCCCTGGCGTAGTCGAGGAGACCGTGCTGGAAGAAACCATGCTGGCGGCGTTTCCGGCGGACCATCCCGCCGTCAAGGGCCGCACGCGGCGGCACATCGCGCTGTCCGAACTGGCCGAGGAGTCCCTGATCCTGTACCGCCGCCACAGCGGCCCCGGGCTGTACGACGCCATCATCACGGCGTGCAGCGCATCTGGCTTCAGCCCCCGCATCGCGCAGGAGGCGCCGCGCATGCTGTCCACACTGAGCCTGGTGGCCGCGGGGCTGGGCGTGTCGCTGGTGCCCGCATCGCTGCGCCGTGTGAACATCGAAGGCGTGGTGTACGTCAGCGTGACCGATCCGGTCGAATTGCGCGCCCCGCTGAACCTGATCTGGCGCGACGCGCCGCAGTCCGGCGCCACCCGCAAGCTGATCGAAGAGGTGCGCCGCCACCGCGAGCAACAGGCGAACTAGGGCCGGCGCTACACTGCCCGCCATCCGCATTCCGCACTTCCGACCATGATTTCCGAATCCCCTATCGGCATCTACGACTCCGGCGTCGGCGGCCTGAGCGTGCTGCGCGCCATCCGCGACGCGCTGCCCCATGAATCGCTGCTCTACGTGGCCGACTCGGCCCATGTGCCCTATGGCGAAAAAACGCAGGCCTTCGTCGAGCAACGCGCCCAGGCGCTGACCGATTACTTCGTGTCGCGCCAGGCGAAGGCCGTGGTGGTGGCCTGCAATACCGCCACCGCTGCCGCCATCGCGCCGTTGCGGCGCCGTCATCCCGGCCTGATCATCATCGGCGTGGAGCCCGCCATCAAGCCCGCCGCCCACCTGACCCACAGCGGCGTCGTGGGCGTGTTCGCCACCACCGGCACCTTGGCCAGCCCCAAATTCGCCACGCTGGTCCAACGCGAAGCGCCTGAGGTGCGCATCCTGCTGCGGCCGTGTCCGGAATGGGTCGCGCTGGTCGAACAAGGCGAACTGTCAGGGCCCCGGGTTGAGGCCGCCGTGCGCGCGCCCGTCGCGGAATTGCGCGCGGCCGGCGCCGATGTGCTGGTGCTGGGCTGCACCCATTTCCCGTTCTTGCGCGACGCGATCCAGGCGGCCGCCGGCCCCGGCGTTCCCCTGCTGGAAACCGGGACCCCCGTGGCGCGCTGGCTGCGGCACCAGTTGCAGGAGCGCGGCCTGCTGCGCGAAGCCGGCCCGGGCGAATTGCGGCTGGAGACCACCGGCAGCGCGCCAGCGCTGGCGGCGCTGGCCAGCCGCCTGCTGGGCTCGCCGCTGGAGGCGGCGGCCACACCCGAGCGCTGGCGCTGAGCCAGTACCGTAACAAGCGGGCGGGTTGATCCGGCGCATGCCCGGGCGGGCAAAACAGGCGAATAATTCGAATACAGTAGAAGCCTCCGCCTCCCGCGGCTCGCACACAATAAGGAGACGACGATGAAACGCATCCTGATTCCCGTGGATGGCTCGCAACCTGCCCTCCATGCCGTCCAGGCCATGTTGACGGCACGCGCCTATGATCCCGTCGAACGCGTGGACCTGCTCAGCGTCCAGATCCCCCTGAAATCCGGCAAGATCGGCCGCGGCCTGTCGCAAGCCGAGATCGACGCCTATTACCAGGACGAGGGCCGCGCCGCCCTGGAGGAGGCCAGCCGCCTGTTGTCGCAGGCCGGCGTGCCCTTCGAGGCGCGCGTCGAGATCGGCGCGGCCGCCGACACCATCGTCCGCATCGCCGGCGAAACGGGCGCCGACGAGATCTTCATGGGCTCGCGCGGCCTGGGATCGGTGTCGTCGCTGTTCATGGGATCCGTCGCCACCCGTGTCCTGCACCTGACGGAATTGCCCGTCACGCTGGTCAAATGACGCATCAAGGAGCATCCATGCTGAACATCCTGGTCCCGGTCGACGGCTCCGACAATGCCAACCGCGCCGTGCTGCATGCCCGCCAATTGGCCGCAGGCGCTGCCTCCGCGCGCATCCACCTCCTGAACGTCCAGACGCCTACGCAAGGGCGCGCTGGGCTGTCTCGGCTGATCACGCAAGACATGATCGACGAGTTCTATGCCCGCGAAGGCCAGGAAGCCACCAACGAGGCGCGCCAGTTGCTGGACGTGGCGGGCGTGGACTACACGAGCCACGTCGAATTCGGCCATGCCGCCACCGAGATCGCCGGCTACGCGCGCGACCACGGTTGCGCCCGCATCGTGATGGGCACGCGCGGCAACGGCACGCTGGCCAACATCCTGATCGGCTCGGTCGCCAATCAGGTGCTGCAGTTGGCGGACGCACCCGTCACGCTGGTGAAGTAAGGCCCACGCGGGCGTTCAAGCCGAAGGCAGCCACAACGACACCCGCAACCCGCCCAGCGGCGAGCGTCCTGCGCGGACCTCGCCGCCGTAGGTGCCGGCCAGATCACGCACGATATCCAGGCCCAGGCCCGAACCCGGCAATTTTTCATCCATGCGCACGCCGCGCAGAAAGATGCGTTCGCGGGCGTGGTCTTCAATGCCGGGGCCATCGTCGTCGATGTGCAGCAGCAAGCGTCCGGCGGCGGCCGGCTCGGCCGTGATCCGCACCAGGCTTGCCGCCCACTTGCAGGCGTTGTCCAGCAGATTGCCCAGCATCTCCTGCAGGTCCTGCTGTTCGCCGCGAAAGACCAGCCCCGGCGATATGCCCGCCGCATCGATGCGCAGGCCGCGCTGCGCGTACAGGCGCTGCATGACGCGCACCAGCCCCTGCACCGCATCCGGCAGCGGGGCGCGGCCGTCGGCGGCGCCGGACGATGCGGCGGCCCGGGCGCGCGCCAGGTGATAGTCGATCTGCCGGTTCGCCATCCCCACCTGCTCTTGCACCAACGACGCCGGCACGCTGGCCTCGCGCGACGCCGCGTTGGCCAGGATGGTCAGCGGCGTCTTGACCGCATGCGCCAGATTGCCCGCCTGGGTGCGCGCGCGTTGCACGATGTCGGCGTTCATCGCCAGCACCTTGTTGAAGTCGTCGACCAATGGCTGGATCTCGCTGGGAAAGCGTCCTTCGATCCGGCTGCTGTCGCCCGCGTTCTGCTTGGCCAGTTGGCGCCGCAGGCGCGCCAGCGGCCGCAACCCGACCACCACCTGGACCACCGCCGCCGCCGTCAGTCCGGCGGCCAGCGCGCCCAGCGCAATGGCCAGCATGTGGTTGAAGCGGCTGATGGGTTCGGCCAGCACGCGGCGGTCGGCCGCCACGACCAGCCGCAGCGGCGCCGCGTCTTCTTCCGCCGGTTTCAGGATGCGCGCCACCGCCTCCAGGCTGCGTCCGCCCGGTCCCGCGATGTCATACGTCTGATCGCCGGCCTCGGCCGCTTGTCGTGGCGCGGACGGCACCTCAAGCGTCTGGTCCCACAGGGACCGCGAGCGCGCCGCGCCAGTCATCGCCGGCCGGCCGCCGTCGGCCAGCCGGTCGACTTGCCAGTACAGGCCGGACAGCGGTTGCTCCAGACGCGGATCGTTCGGCGGCGGGTCCACCACCGGGCGGCCCTCCGGGCCGGCATTGACCGCCGCGGTCAGCTGATTCAGATGCAGGGTCAGTTCGGCCTGCAATTGCTGAGTGATGTGCTGGCGAAACAGGCTGGCCAGCCCCCAGCCGGCCAGGGCTACGGACACGAGGATCCAGGCCAGCGTGCCGGCAAGCAGGCGCAGCCGCAACGAACCCAGCATGCCCGCGCCCGCCGGCGTCATCCCTGCGCCGCCAGCCGGTAGCCCAGTCCGCGCACGGTTTCGATGGTGTCGGGTGGCAGCTTCTTGCGCAGGCGGCCGATGAAGACTTCGATGGTGTTGGAGTCGCGGTCGAAATCCTGCGCATAGATGTGCTCGATCAGCTCCGTGCGCGACACCACGTCGCCCGCGCGCTGCATCAGCACCGACAACACCTTGAATTCGTGGCTGGTGAGCGTCAGCGCCTGGCCGTCGATCGTGACCTTGGCCTGCCGCGTGTCCAGCATGAGCGGGCCGCAGCGCCATTGCGCGCTGGAATGCGCCGTGCTGCGCCGCAGCAGCGCGCGCACCCGCGCCAGCAATTCTTCCATGTGGAAGGGTTTGGTGAGGTAGTCGTCCGCCCCGGCGTCGATGCCGGCCACCTTCTCGTGCCAGTTGTCGCGCGCGGTCAGGATCAGGACGGGCATGTCGCGCTGGGCAGCGCGCCACTGCTTCAGCACGGTCAACCCGTCCATGACGGGCAGCCCCAGGTCCAGCACGACCGCGTCGAACGCTTCCACGTCGCCCAGGAAACGCGCCGATTCGCCATCGCCGGACACGTCCACGGTGTAGCCCGCGCCGCGCAGCGCGTCGGCCAGTTGGCCGGCCAGCGTGGGTTCGTCTTCCACCACGAGTATGCGCATCAGTCCTTGCCCTTGAATTTGATGTCGCGGCCCTTCACGGCCAGCAGCGCGCCGTCGCGCGCGTCGATCTTCAGCTTCAAGATGCCGCCGCCCGCCTGCAGCACCCGGATCTCGTAGATGAATTCGTCGTCGTCCTCTTCGAACTCGACCTTGACCACCTGCCCGGGAAAATCGCGTTCGACGATATCCAGCACCGCGCCCAGCGGCAAGACCTTGCCGGCTTCCAGGGCCTGGCGCGCGCGCTCGTGGTCGCTGTCGCCGGCCAGTCCGCTGACCGGCCCCACGGCCAGCGCAAGCGCCAGCGCGCAGGCGGACAACAGGATGCCGCCGCGTGTGCGCCGGGTCGGGTGGGGCTGCCGCAATGCCGGACCTCTTGGAAAAAATTGGGGGATGGATCGTCTTTTATACCGCGCCGGCGATGAACCTGACATGAACGGCGGCTTCAGAAATGGTTCATGCGCCAACCCGAATAATGGGCACAAGGTCACCACAACGGCCTGCTTTTTCCCCTTTTACCCTAGGAGCTACCCATCATGACGCGTATTCAGAAAACCTTGGCCGCCCTGGCTATCGGCGCTTCGTCCCTGGTCGCGGGCACCGCGGTCCATGCGCAGGCCGCTGCGCCGGCCGCCCCCGCCGCCGCCGCCGCCGCCAACCCGGCCGCCCCGATGCTGACGATCCGGCAGGTGTACGACAAGATGGAAGCTGCCGGCTACCGCAATATCTCCGAGATCGAACGCTCCAGCAAGCACGGCTACGAGGTCAAGGCGTATGACCCGCAAGGCCAGCGCGTGAAGCTGTATGTGGACCCGCAATCGGGCGCGGTCACGCGCAGCCGCTTCGACGACTGACCCGGACGTACGGCGGGCGGGCCGTGTGAGTATGATGGAACGCACAGATAGCCCTGGAGTCGCATCATGCCTGTCCTGCGTATCCTGGCGGCGGCCAGCCTGGCCCTGGCCGCGCTAAGCGCCTGCGGCGAAGTCGCCACCCTGCCCGTCGAAGCCGGTATGGGTCCGACGCCGGCACTGCCCCCACCCAACACCACCCTGATCCCCACCGTCAACACGGCCAAAGCCGTCGGCTGGATCGCGGGCGCGCAACCCGTGGCAGCGGCCGGCCTGGCCGTCAACGCCTTTGCCAGTGGCCTGGACCATCCCCGCTGGCTGTACGTCCTGCCCAACGGCGACGTGCTGGTCGCCGAGACCAACGCGCCGCCCAAGCCGGAAGCAGCCTCCGGCGGGTTGAAGGACTGGGCCGCGGGCCTCGTCATGAAGCGCGCCGGCGCCCGGACCGCCAGCGCCAACCGCATCACCTTGTTGCGCGATGCCGACCACGACGGCGTTGCGCAAACGCGCAGCGTGCTGCTGCAGGGCCTGAACTCGCCCTTCGGCATGGCGCTGATCGGCAACCAGCTGTATGTGGCCAATGCCGACGCCGTTCTGCGCTTTCCGTACGAAACCGGCCAAACGCAGATCACGGCCCCGGGCGTGAAAGTCACCGACCTGCCCGCCGGCATCAATCACCACTGGACCAAGAACCTGATCGCCAGCCCTGACGGGCGCAAGCTGTACGTCTCTGTCGGATCGAACAGCAACGTCGCGGAAAACGGCATGGAGATCGAGGAAGGCCGCGCCGCCATCTGGGAAATCGACGTGGCCAGCGGCAGCAAGCGCCTGTACGCCACGGGCCTGCGCAACCCGGTCGGCATGGCCTGGGCGCCCGACGGCAAGACCTTGTGGACTGCCGTGAACGAACGCGACGAGCTAGGCAGCGACCTGGTGCCCGACTACATGACCTCGGTGCGCGACGGCGGCTTCTATGGCTGGCCGTACAGCTATTTCGGGCAGCACGTGGACACCCGCGTCACGCCGCCGCGGCCGGAGCTGGTGGCGCGCGCCATCGTGCCCGACTATGCACTGGGCCCGCACACCGCGTCGCTGGGCCTGGCCTGGTCGGGCAACACCCGGCTGCCCGCCCCCTACGCGGGTGGCATGTTCGTGGGCCAGCACGGCTCGTGGAATCGCGACCCTCGCAGCGGCTACAAAGTGATCTTCGTGCCCTTCTCCGGCAATGCGCCCGCGGGCGAAGCGCGCGACGTGCTGACGGGCTTCTTGAACGAAAGCGGGCAGGCGCAGGGCCGGCCCGTAGGCGTGGCCGTCGACAGCCAGGGCGACCTGCTGGTGGCTGACGATGTCGGCAATGTGATCTGGCGCGTCAGCCCGAAACTGTGACGTTTCCGGGGCCGCCGGCGCAAGCCAATGCCAGCCCCCTTGCGTTCGGTCAAACCCCTTGCAGGTGGCGCCGCGCGTTATGGCGTACAGTGGGGCGAGAATGTGGTGTCGCCGGTCCGCGGCACATTGCGCTGGCCGGAAATTCCGCTCCCCTCGAAACATTGGAGGCATGAATATGATGCTCAAGAAACTCTGCGTCGCGGCGGTCCTCGCTGTCGCGTCCGCGCCGGTCCTGGCCGCCGAATGCTCGGTCGATATCGCCGGCAATGACCAGATGCAGTTCGACAAGAAAGAGATCACGGTCAGCAAGAGCTGCAAGCAGTTCACCGTGAACCTGAAGCACCCCGGCACGCTGGCCAGGAACGTCATGGGCCACAACTGGGTCCTGACCACCACGGCCGACATGCAAGGCGCGGTGAACGACGGCATGGCCGCCGGCCTGGACAACGACTACGTCAAGAAAGACGACGCCCGCGTCATCGCCCACACCAAGGTCATCGGCGGCGGCCAGACGGATTCCGTCACGTTTGACGTCAGCAAGCTTGCCGCCGGCACCGACTACACCTACTTCTGCTCCTTCCCCGGCCACTTCGCGCTGATGAAGGGCACGCTGAAGCTGGTCGACTGACCTGCCCGGGGCGGCACGCCGCCCTGACGGTTGCCTGCACGGGCTCCGCAGCCTTGGTTCGCCAAGGTTGCGGAGCCCGTTTCCATCAGGAGCGCGGGCGCCATCGCGGCGCCCCTGCCGCCAACGCGGGAACCTGCCCGCGCCGCGATCCGCCCCCCTACAATGGCCGCTTCCTCGACAACACGGAAAAGGAGCAGGCATGAGCACGGAAAAAGTAGCAATCGTGACGGCGGGCGGCAGCGGCATGGGCGCGGCGGCGGCGCGCAAGCTGGCGGCCGACGGATACCGCGTGGCCATCTTGTCTTCGTCCGGCAAAGGCGAAACCCTGGCGCAGGAACTGGGCGGACTGGGCGTCACCGGCTCCAACCGCTCTCCTGAAGACCTGGCCCGCCTGGTGGAAACCACCCTGCAGAAATGGGGCCGCGTGGACGCCGTGGTCAACAGCGCCGGGCATGGCCCGAAAGGCCCGTTGCTGGAGATCAGCGATGACGACTGGCACCTGGGCATGGAGTTCTACCTGCTGAACGTGGTGCGCATCACGCGCCTGGTCGCACCGGTGATGAAGCAGCAGAAATCGGGCGCCATCGTCAACATCTCGACCTACGCCACCTTCGAACCCGAAGCGCTGTTCCCGACCTCCGGCGTGTTCCGCGCGGGGCTGGCCGCTTTCACCAAAGTGTTCTCGGACGAGTACGCCGAACACAATGTGCGGATGAACAACGTGTTGCCGGGTTTCATTGACAGCCTGCCGGAAAAGGACGACCGCCGCGCGCGCATCCCGATGGGCCGCTACGGCACCGCCGAAGAAGTGGCCGACCTGATCGCGTTCCTGGCGTCCGACGCGTCGTCCTACATCACCGGCCAGAACATCCGCATCGACGGCGGCATCACGCGCTCGGTCTGAGCCTCATGCTTTTGGATTAAGCCTCTCGTCCGAATGACGGTATTGAACGCCGCCCGGCGCTTTTAGTACCGTAGGTTTTCGCATTCGACGAGAGGCTTGCGATGACCGTCACCCCAGGCCAGGCGTCGCGCTTTCTGGCGCAAGCCACCTTCGGGCCCACGCCGTCCCAGATCGACGCCGTGGTGCGCGACGGCTATGCCGCGTGGCTGGACGCGCAGTTGGCGATGCCGCCTTCGCAGACCCATTTCGACTGGCTGCTGCAACAGAGGAAGAACACCGAGGCCTTCAAGGGCAACGGCATCAACGCCCCGCTGGAATCCACGCTGTGGCGCAAGTTCATCAGCGCGGAAGACCAGGTGCGCACGCGCGTGGCGTTCGCGCTGTCCGAGATCTTCGTCGTGGGGGTGCAATCCATCACCGCGTCATGGCCGCTGTTCGGGGCGGCGGGTTTCATGGACCTGCTGGCCGAGCACGCCCTGGGCAATTACCAGGACCTGCTGACCGCCGTCACCCAGAACCTGTCGATGGGCTGCATGCTGACCTATCGCGGCAACCGCAAGGAAGACCCCAAGACCGGCCGCCACCCCGACGAGAACTATGCGCGCGAGGTCATGCAGCTGTTCAGCATCGGCCTGCTGGAACTGGCCCCGGACGGCACCGTCAGGAAAGTGGACGGCGCCCCGGTCGAAACGTATACGAACGCCGACGTGCAGGGGCTGGCCAAGGTGTTCACGGGATGGGACATCAACGGGCCGGAGACCGACGTGGAATTCCACCGGCGTCCGATGGCGTTGAACAACGCGCTGCACTCGATGGCCGAAAAGCGTTTCCTGGGCGCCGTGATTCCGCCGGGCACGGACGGGCGCCTGTCGCTCAAGCGCGCCATGGACGTCATCTGCGCGCATCCGAACGTGGGCCCCTTCATCGGCATGCAACTGATCCAGCGGCTGGTGACCAGCAATCCCAGCCCTGCCTACGTCGGCCGCGTGTCGGCGGTATTCGGCGACGACGGGCAAGGCCGGCGCGGCAACCTCAAGGCAGTCGTGCGCGCGATCCTGCTGGACCCCGAAGCGCGCAATCCCGACCTGGGCGATCCGGGCTGGGGCAAGGTGCGCGAACCCATCCTGCGCTTCTCAGGCTGGGCGCGGGCCTTTGGCGCCACCTCCACCAACGGCGCCTGGGCCATGCCCGACACGACGGACAACACGATCCGGCTGGCGCAAAGCCCGATGCGGTCCGCCACCGTATTCAACTTCTTCCGCCCCCGCTACACGCCGCCCGTCACGGAACTGGCCAGGCGGCATCTGGTAGCGCCGGAGCTGCAGATCACCGACGAGACCAGCATCGCCGGCTATCTGAACTTTCTGGCCATTTACGCCGACCGGGGCTGGGAAGACCTGCAGACGACCTATGCGCCGGAAGTCGCGCTGGCGCACGACCCGCAGGCGCTGGTGGCGCGCGTGGCGCTGTTGTTGGCCGGCGACGCGTTCAGCGCGCAAACAGCCGGCGCCATCGCCGACGCCGTCGCCACCCTGCCCGCCAGCCGACCGCGCGACCGCGTGCGCGCCGCCATCCTGCTGGTGGCGGCCACCCCTGAATACCTGGTGCAGAAATGACGCGATCCCACGATGCCGACCGTCGCGCCTTTCTCCTGCGGGCCTGCGCGCTGGGCGCGACGGGCGCCGCTGCGCCGCTGGCCCTGAACCTGGCGGCGCTGGGCGCCGCCGCCGCCCAATCCGCCCCGCCCTCGTACAAGGCGCTGGTCTGCGTGTTCCTGTACGGCGGCAATGACCCCTACAACACGCTGGTGCCCTTCGACGACGCCGCCTACCGCGCCTATGCCGCCGCCCGCGGCGACATCGCGCTGCCCCGCGACGCCTTGCGCGCCACGGCCTTGCGCGGCAAGGTTCCTGCCGCCGCCGGCGCGCAGTTCGCGCTGGCGCCCGCGCTGGGGCCACTGGCGCCGCTGTACGAGAACGGCCAGATGGCGGCGCTGCTGAACGTCGGGCCGCTGGTCGTGCCGACCTCGAAGGCCGACTACATCAGCGCCCGCGTGCCGCTGCCGCCCAAGCTGTTTTCCCATAACGACCAGCAGTCGTATTGGCAGGCGCTTGCGCCGGAAGGGGCGGCGTCGGGCTGGGGCGGCCGCTTGACCGATCTCTTCGCGGGCGCCAATGCGCAGCGCACGTTTACCGGCATCACCGCAGGCGGCAGCACGGTGCTGCTGGCCGGGCGCAAAGTCGCGGGCTATCGGGTGGGCATCAACGGGTCCACCCCGATCGAGCTGCTATACCGCGACATGTACGGCTCCAGCGCCTGCACCGCCTTGCTGCGCCAGCTGATCACGCAACCGCGTGAACACTTGATGGAACGCGAGTTGTCGCGCATCGCCGCGCAGTCCATCAACGCCGACACGCAGCTGCGCGCCGCGCTGGCCGACGTGGCCGTGCCGGGAGATTTCAATTCGCCGCTGGCGCAGCAATTGAAGATCGTGGCACGCATCATCGGCGCGCGTCAGGCATTGGGCGCGCGGCGCCAGGTGTTCTTCGTGTCCCAGAACGGCTATGACAACCACACGGGCCTGAACGACACCCATCCCGCGCTGTTGCGGGAACTGGGGCAATCGTTGGCCGTATTCCAGGCGGCGCTGTCGTCGCTGGGCGTGGCGGACCAGGTGACGACGTTCACGGCGTCCGAATTCGGACGCACGCTGGGATCCAACGGCAACGGCTCGGACCACGGCTGGGGCTCGCATCATCTGGTGCTGGGCGGCGCGGTCAACGGCGGCCGCACCTACGGCACCCACCCCGAGATCGCCTTGGATGGCCCCGGGTTCGTCGACAACGGGCGGCTGCTGCCCACACTGGCGGTGGACCAGTTGGGGGCCTCGCTGGGCGCCTGGTTCGGCGCCGGCCGCGACGAGCTGGGGATGGTGTTTCCCAATTTGCGGCATTTCGATGCGGGAAATCTGGCCACATTGATGCGGTGAGGGCGCGAGACGGGTGGCAGGCGCCCGTTTCCGCGGCACGCCTGTGCCCATCCGGCGGGCCGCCCCCTGGCGTCCGCCGTCCAACCGCTCTATAACCTCATCCATCAGGCCGGCAATCCGGCCGCACGCTACCCCGGCCCCCTTCCTTCCATTCCCATGACCCCGACCCACTCCCTGGCGTTGCAGCCCGCCACCGACGACGATCTGCCCTTCTTGCTGACGCTGCGCAAGTCCACCATGCAGGCGCATCTGCAGCGCGCTGGCGCGCCGCTGGATGATGAACACCATCTGGCCCGCATCCGTTACCACTTCGACGACGCGCAGATCGTCTGGCTGGACGGCCGGCCCGCCGGCTTGTTCAAGCATTACCGCGATCCGGCGGGCTGGCGCATCGTGCAGATCCAGATCGATCCGGCTTTCCAGGGCCGGGGGCTGGGCCGCCGCCTGCTGCAAGGCGTGCTGGACCAGGCGGACGCGGAAGGCGCGCCCGTCACCCTGAGCGTGTTGAAAGGCAACCCCGCCCAACGCCTTTACGAGTCGCTGGGCTTCACCCCCATCGAGGAGACCCCGCTGGAATTTGAAATGCGTTACGAACCCGGCGCGGTACGGCCGGCCGGCTGACCTTTGCAAATTCTTTTGGCCAGGGCGGAATAACACCGCACCGGCCGGCGTCTGTAGAGGGCAGTCCCCCACTTTCCTATCTACGAGGCACAACATGCGCAATCACATCGCCGCCGCCCTGGTTCTCGGTTCCGCCGCCCTGTTCTCGGCCGGCGCCCACGCCCAGGCCGTCAAGACCCAGGACGGCATCCTGGTCAATAGCGCGGGCATGACGCTCTACACCTTCGACAAGGACGCCGGAGGCAAAAGCGCCTGCAACGACCAGTGCGCCAAGATCTGGCCCCCCGTCACCGCTGCCGCCGATGCCAAGCCCATGGGCGACCTGACCGTCATCACCCGTGACGACGGCTCCAAGCAATGGGCCCACAAGGGCAAGCCCATCTACCTGTACGCCAAGGACGCCAAGCCGGGCGACAAGACCGGCGACAACTTCAAGGACGTCTGGCACGTCATCAAGCCCTGATCCGGCCTGCCCCGCCCCGTTGTCCCCGAGACCATGCGCGCCGAAGACGAAGCCCTGATCCTGGCTTGCATTCCCAGCCTGCGGCGCTACGCCCGCGGGCTGACGGGCGACCTCCACCGGGCTGACGACCTGGTCCAGGACACGCTCGAGCGCGCATGGAGCCGCTATTCGCGATGGCAACGGCGCGGAGAACTCCGCGCCTGGATGTTCGGCATCATGCATAACCATTTCATCGACGGCGTGCGCGCCAACAACCGGCGGGCGGACCAGACCGCCCCGGGCGACATGCCCGACGCCCCGGTGCGCGCCACGCAGACCGACCACCTGGAGGTGCGCGACCTGGACCGCTGCCTGCAAGCCCTGCCGGCCGAACAGCGGGAAGTGCTGTTGCTGATTTGCGTGGAAGACCTGTCCTATCAGGAAACCGCCCAGGTACTGGACGTGCCCATCGGCACGGTCATGTCCCGGCTGTCGCGCGCCCGTGAAAAACTGGGTGCGCTGATGCAAGGGCGCGACACCGTCAGCCGGCTGCATCGCGTGAAATGACATGAACGACAAACACCTTCATCCCGTCCCCGGCACGGGCACCCCCATTACCGAAGCCGATCTGCATGCCTATGCGGACGGCCAGTTGCCCCCTGCCCGCCGCGCCGAAGTCGACGCCTTCCTGGCGGCCCATCCGCAGGACCAGACCCGGGTCGACGACTGGCAGGCGCAACGCCGCGCCCTGCATGCCCTGCTGGACCCGGTCCTGGACGAACCCCTGCCGTTGCGGCTGCCGCTGAAAGCGCCCGCGCGCCATGTCCCGTGGCGCGCCCTGGCCGCCAGCGTGGCGATCGCCGCCGTCAGCGCCAGCGCGGCCTGGATCACCCGGGGCGCGATGGATGCGCGCCACCTGCAGACCGTGCTGGCCACCGCCAGCCCGGAACGCGCCGCCGGCGGCTACGCCCAGCGCGCCGCCATCGCGCACGCGGTCTATGCGCCCGACATGGGGCGCCCCGTGGAAGTCAGTGCCGAAAACGAGAAAGGCCTGGTGACATGGCTGACCAAACGCATGGGTGCGCCGATGCGTGCACCGTCGCTGACGCAAGCAGGTTATGAACTGGTGGGCGGCCGGCTGTTGCCGGGCGGCGCCGGGCCCGTGGCCCTGTTCATGTATGGCGCGGCAGACGGCCAGCGCCTGACGCTCTACGTGACCCGCGAAGCCGCAGGCGGCCAGACCGCCTTCCAATTCACGCAGGAAGGCCCGGTGCGGGTGTTCTATTGGGTGGAAGGGCAGTTCGGGTACGCGCTATCGGGCGCCGTCAGCCGGGATGAACTGCAACGCGTATCACAAGAGGTCTATAAGCAGTTGCAGGGGTGATGGGTCATCCCCCCGCCCCGTTTTCGCGGGCCGCATGCAGCATGTGCAGCGTGATCTTGCGCACTTCGGCCTTGCTCATTTCAATATGCGAACGCAACATGCGCGTGGCCTCGTCCGCGCGGCGCGCCAACACGGCGCGCAGGATCGCAGCGTGTTCGTCGTAGGTGGCGTCCACGCGGAAATCCTTCGTGAAGTCCAGCCGCCGCACGATGCGGATCTTCTCGGTGACGTCGCGGTGGATCTGCGCCATCTCCGGGTTGCCGGCGGCCGCCACCAGCGAACAATGGAACGCCTCGTCCAGCTGCGCCACCAGCCTGCCATCCAGGATGCGCTGCGCAGGCGGCACCAGCCACACGTCGGTCAACGCGCCCAGGATGCCGGCGTCGTCCATGTTTTCCCGCGCGCACAGCTTGTCGACCGCCGCCTGCTCCAGCACCACGCGCACGTCATATAGCGCTTCAAAGCGTTCGAAATCGAACGGCCGTACTTGCCAGCCGCTGCGCGGGCGCGCCAGCACGAAGCCTTCGCGTTCCAGCCGGACCAGGCCCAGCCGCACCGGCGTGCGGCTGACGCCCAGCCGCGCCACCAGATCGGCTTCGGTGAAGCGTTCGCCCGGCATCATGCGGAAGTCGAACAGGTCATCCTTGATGCGCTGGTAGACCTGGTCGGCCAGCGACCCGGCCAGCGCAGGCGCCTGCCGGATGGCCGGGCTGACCTGTACGGATTCCAGGCGCATCATCCGGCCACGGTGCAGGTGGCGTCTTCCGCCAGCACGATCAGCGGATCGCCCGCGTTCACGGGCTTGCCCGGCACGCAGCGGATGGCCGTGACGGTGCCCGCGGCCGGGGCGATGACGGAAAGCTCCATCTTCATCGCCTCGACGACGACCAGCGTATCGCCGGCGGATACGCTCTGGCCCACCTGGACGGGGATCTTCCAGATGTTGCCGCACATGTCGGCGCTGACCAGCCGTTCGCCGTCGCGCAGCGCCGTTTCGGCCTCGGGTTCGGCGAGGGCGTGCTCCACCACCGCCTCCTCGGTTTTCCACAACGCCACTTCGGCGTCGAAGGCGCTCTTCTGGCGCGTCTGGAACACGGCGATGCTATCGGCCTGCTCGTCCAGGAAGCGCTGGTGCGCGGCGAAGTCGAACACTTCCTCCTCGATGCGGACGGTGGCCCGCCCTTCGCGGAAATCCTCGCGCAGCACATCCAGTTCGGCCTCCGTCACCGGATAGAAGCGCACCTGATCGAAAAAGCGCAACAGCCAGGGCTTGCCGTCCTGGAACACGGGATTCTTCAGGAACTTGTTCCAGATGGGCAGGGTGCGGCCCACCAATTGATAGCCGCCGGGCGAATCCATGCCGTAGATGCACATGTACACGCCGCCGATGCCCACCGTGCCCTCGGCCGTGAAGGTGCGGGCGGGGTTGTACTTGGACGTCAGCAAGCGGTGGCGCGGATCGATCGGCACGGCGCAGGGCGCGCCCAGATACACGTCGCCCAGACCCATGATCAGATAGCTGGCGTCGAACACGATGTCGCGGACGTCATCGCGGCTGGCCAGTCCGTTGATCCGCTGGATGAAGTCCACATTGTTCGGCAGCCATGGCGCGTTGGCGCGCACGGTTTCCTGATAGCGCTGCACGGCGCCCAGGGTGGCCGAGTCCTCGAAAGCCATCGGCAGGTAGACCACGCGCGTGGGGACTTTCAGCGTGGCCACATCAGCCAGGCCTTCCTCGATTTCCAGCAGCCGCGCGATCAGCGCGCCCTGCAGGATCAGCCGGCTGTCATAGCGGATCTGCAGCGACCGCACGCCGGGCGACAGTTCCAGCACGCCTGCGATCGGGCCGGCGTTCAGCGCTTCCATCAGCAGGTGGATGCGCATGCGCAGCGCCAGGTCCAGCACGTTGTCGCCATACTCCAGCAGCAGGTAGCCGTCGCCCGCCTGGCGGTACGACACCGAGGGGCGGGAGCCGGCCGCCGGCAGCGCCGCGACGATGGTCTCGGATACCGTCGCGGGAACCGGCGACGGCTCGGTCGCGGCAGGCGCCGCCGCCGACAACGCGGTCACGCTCTGGTCCTGCGCCGCTTCCAGCGCCACGGCCTGCGGGTAGTCGATGCGGACGAAGCGGATGCGGTCGCCCGGCTTGACCTGCCCCACCTTCCAGAGCTCGGCCCGCGCAATCGTGACGGGGCAGACGAAGCCGCCCAGGCTGGGGCCGTCGCGCGTCAGGATGACGGGGCTGTCGCCCGTGAAATTGATGCTGCCGATGGCGTATTCGCAATCGTGGATGTTGGACGGATGCAGGCCGGCCTCGCCGCCGTTCTCACGGGCCCAGGTGGGCTTGGGGCCGATCAGTCGCACGCCCAGCCGGTTGGAGTTGTAGTGCACTTCCCAATCGGCGGCGAAGAAGGCCTCGATGGCCTCGGGCTGGAAGAAGTCCGGCGCGCCATGCGGACCGTACAGCACGCCGATCTGCCACGTGTTGCCGTAGACGGGGATCATGTCGGCCGGCGCGGCCTGCGGCGCGGCCGCGGGCGCCTGCCCGCCACCCAGCTCCGGCCGCACCACCGGCAGCATGTCGCCCACGCGCAGCGTGCGCCCGGCATGTCCGCCGAACTGGCCCAGCGCGAAGGTCGAGCGGCTGCCCAGGTAGACAGGCACGTCCAGGCCGTTGCGCACGGCCAGATAGCTGCGGCACCCTGACAGCGCGCGGCCGGTGGCCAGCACCTGGCCCGAGCGCACGGCGATGGGCTGCCACATCGGCACCGGCTCGCCGTCCAGCGTGGCGGCGCACTCGGCGCCCGTCAGGGCCACAATGGCGTCGCCATGGAAACGCAGCGTGGGGCCGACCAGCGTGGCCTCGATGCCCGCCGCGTCCGGCGCGTTGCCGACAATGCGGTTGGCCACGCGGAACGCGTAGTCGTCCATCGGGCCGGACGGCGGCACGCCGATGTCCCAATAGCCGACGCGGCCCGGATAGTCCTGCACACTGGTGTAAGTGCCGGCCTCCAGCACTTCGATGGCGGCCGGCCGGTAGGCAAAGCTTTCCAGAAAGCGCGTGGACAGCTTGCCCGCGCGGAAACGTTCGTCCGCCACGATCTGGCGCAGGTAGTCCAGGTTGGTGGCGATGCCGTGCAGCCGCGTGCGGGCCAGCGCGTCCGCCAGCTTGTCCAGCGCGGCCTCGCGCGTCTGCGCATGCACGATCAGCTTGGCCAGCATGGGGTCATAGAAGGCCGGCACCTCGGTGCCGGTCGTGACCCAGCCATCCACCCGCACGTCATCGGGGAACGACACCTCGGTCAGCACCCCGGGCGACGGCTGGAACTGGCGCAGCGGGTCTTCGGCGTACAGCCGCACCTCAATCGACGCGCCTTGCGGCGCGCGCGACATGGCGGCGATGTCCAGCGCTTCGCCCGCAGCCACGCGCAGCATGCATTCCACCAGGTCCAGGCCCGTCACGGCTTCCGTCACCGGGTGCTCCACCTGCAGCCGCGTGTTGACCTCCAGAAAATAAAAACTGTCACGCGCCGGGTCGTAGATGAATTCCACCGTGCCGGCCGACCGGTAGTTCACGGATTCGCCCAGCTGTACGGCCGCCGCCAGCAGCGCCTTGCGGGTGGCCGCGGGCAGCAACGGCGCCGGCGTTTCCTCGATGACTTTCTGGTTGCGCCGCTGCACCGAGCAGTCGCGCTCGCCCAGTGCCAGCACGCCTCCGGCGCCATCGCCGAAGATCTGCACTTCCACATGCCGCGCGTTGTCCACATAGCGTTCGATGAATGCGCCGCCGTCGCGGAAGAAGTGTTCGCCCATGCGTTGCACGCTGTCGAACGCCACCGTCAGTTCGGCTTCGTTCTCGCAGCGCGACAGGCCGATGCCGCCGCCGCCCGCGGTGCTCTTGAGCATCACCGGATAGCCGATGCGCTCGGCTTGCGTCAACGCTTCGCCCAGGCTGGCCAACAGGCCCGTGCCGGGCGTCATCGGCACGCCCGCTTGCGCCGCCAGTTCGCGCGACCGGTGCTTCAGGCCGAACTCGCGGATCTGCAACGGCGTGGGGCCGACGAAGGCGATGCCCGCGGCTTCGCATGCGTCGGCGAACTCCGCGCTTTCAGACAGGAACCCGTATCCGGGATAGATGGCCTGCGCGCCATGCTCGCGGGCAGCCGCCAGCAGCAGGTCCATGCGCAGATAGCTGTCGGCGGCCTTCTCGCCGCCCAGCGCAACGGCCACATCGGCTTCGCGCACGTGCGCGGCGTTGCGGTCGGGGTCGGAATAAACCGCCACGCTGCGGATGCCCAGCCGCTTCAGGGTGCGGATGGCGCGGACGGCGATCTCGCCGCGGTTGGCAATCAGAACGGTATCGAACACGATGCGACTCCCTTGGGGTCTGGCGGTTATCGGGGGGTGGCGTTCAGGCTGGCCACGTAGGCGCGCCAGCCGCCAAAGGCGGTGATGTCCCGCGCACCCGCCAGGCCGCGCGGTTCGCAGATGAATCCCTTGACCAGGCGGCCGTCTTCCAGCTCCAGCGTGCCGATGCCCAGCGGCGCGGGGATTTCGGCGACGAACGCGCCGAATGCCGTCACCGGCACATCCCACAGCTCGACCTCGATGGGCGCGCCGGATTCGGACTTGACGAGCCCAGGCTTGGGCGGCGTGGTGTTGGCCAGGGCGTACAGCCGGTAGTCCGCGGCCGTGCGGGTCTTCTCGGCCAATACCGCGTGGCGCGACGTCAGCTGGTGGTTCAGCGGCATGCCCGTCAGATGCGCCCCCACCACGGCCACGCGCAATGTGTCCGCAGGCGCCTGGCTGGCGGCGACGCCGGCAGGCAGCGGCAGGCCGGTGGCGCCCAGCGGCAGGCCGCGCTGCGCTTGCCAAAGCTTGCCGAACTGCGCCAGGGCCCGGTCCTGCCAGGCCAGGCCGATCAGCGTGATGCCGGACGGCAAACCGTCGGCGCGCATGCCCGCCGGCACTGCCAACGCCGACAGGTCGGCCAGATTGGCGAAGTTGGTGTAGACGCCCAGCCGCGAATTCAGGGTGACCGGATCCGCCTCCAGTTGGGCGATCGTGTAGATGGACGGAGACGTCGGCACGACCAGCGCGTCGAATCCCGCCAGCGTTTGATGAATCTGGCGCGTCAGTTCAGCGCGGCGGTACTCGGCCTTGAAGGCATCCAGCGCGCTGTAGTTCGCCGCCTGCTCCACGATGCCGCGCACCACGGGGTTGATGGCCTCCGGCGATTCTTGCCACAACGCTTGCACGGCGGCAAAACGCTCGGCCACCCACGGGCCTTGATACAGCAGCGCGGCCAGCTCGTTGAACGGCGCGAAGTCGATGGCGGTCACTTCCGCGCCGGCCGCCTGCAACGCGCGCACGGCATCGTCGAAGACGGCGGCGGCCTGCGTGTCGCCAAAGAATTCCAGCGTGGCGGGGATCGCGATGCGGGGCGCCGTGGGCCACGGCAGCGACGCGCCGGCCGGCATCGCCCGCGAATACGGGTCGCGCTCGTCAAAGCCGCCGGCCACTTCCGCCACCAGCGCGGCGTCGGCCACGGTCAGCGCAAAGATCGACACGCAATCCAGCGTGCGGCAGGCGGGCACCACGCCCGCGGTGCTGAACCAGCCCTTGGTGGGCTTCAAGCCGACGATGTTGTTGAACCCCGCCGGCACGCGGCCCGAGCCCGCGGTGTCCGTCCCCAGCGAGAACGCCGCCAGGCCGCGCGCCACCACGGACGCCGACCCGGAGCTGGAGCCGCCGCTGACGTATTCGGGGTTGAAGGTGTTGGCCACGGGGCCGTGCGGCGACCGCGTGCCAACCAGTCCGGTCGCGAACTGGTCCAGATTGGTCTTGCCCACCAGGATGGCGCCGGCGGCGCGCAGGCGGTGCACCACGGTCGCGTCCTCGCCCGGCGTATATGCGAACTCGGGGCATGCCGCGGTGGTGGGCCAGCCGGCCGCATCGATGTTGTCCTTGATGGCGAACGGCACGCCATACAGCGGCAGTCGCGCTATGTCGCCGCCGGCCGCCGCCAGCATCAGCCGCAGCCCGTCCAGTTGCTCTTCAAGCGTGGCGCGGTCCACCCGCCGTATCCAGGCGTTGTCCGCCGGGCCATCGGGCGTGGCGGCGTATTCCGACAGCAGCGTTTCGGGCTGCGCCCCGCCTTCGCGATAGGCGGCCTGCCATTGCGCAATCGTCCAACCAACGGGGTGCTTCTGCGATGCTGCGGCATTCATGCTGGAATCCTTTCTTGTATACAAGTACGGATTCCCAAGCAATCGCCGTGCCATGTTGGCCGGCTTTTATGTTTCCCCTCTGAGCCCCCCTGCGATAAAAGGCCGAACGCGGTTTGCCGGCCCCGTCGGCGCGCGCTCGCGCGCACCGCAAGCGGGCAAACGCCGCACCTGTTTTGTGCATGCAGCACTGTTTTGATCCGGGCGCGCCCGCCACGCGGCCGCCCCGCGCATTCGCGTAAACACCCCCGCTTCATACAGCGGCATGACATTGCCTGCGCACTTGGCACGCCTTTTGCTTTGAAGTCCAGGTTGTCGGGTGTTGTTCATATCGTTCCTGCCGGCCAGGCCGGCACATTCCATCCAGGAGTCACCATGAATCGCAGACTAGCCGTAAAGCAACTGACCGCCTTGAGCCTGTTGGCCATGTCCGGGTGGATGCCGCAGGTATTCGCCGCCGAAGACACCATCAAGGTCGGCATCCTGCATTCGCTGTCGGGCACGATGGCCATCTCGGAGACGTCGCTCAAGGACGTTGCGCTGATGACCATCGACGAAATCAATGCCGCGGGCGGCGTGATGGGCAAGAAGCTGGAAGCCGTGGTGGTGGACCCCGCGTCGAACTGGCCGCTGTTCGCCGAGAAATCGCGCCAACTGCTGTCGCAGGACAAGGTGGCGGTCGTTTTCGGTTGCTGGACCTCGGTGTCGCGCAAGTCGGTGCTGCCGGTGTTCAAGGAATTGAACGGGCTGCTGTTCTATCCCGTGCAGTACGAAGGCGAAGAGCTGGAGAAGAACGTGTTCTACACGGGCGCCGCGCCCAACCAGCAAGCGATTCCCGCCGTGGAATACCTGATGAGCGAAGACGGCGGCGGCGCCAAGCGCTTCGTGCTGCTGGGCACCGACTACGTCTACCCGCGCACCACCAACAAGATCCTGCGCGCCTTCCTGCATTCCAAGGGCGTCAAGGACAGCGACATCGACGAGGTCTACACCCCCTTCGGCCATTCCGACTATCAGACCATCGTGGCCAACATCAAGAAGTTCGCCACGGGCGGCAAGACGGCCGTCATCTCAACCATCAACGGCGATTCGAACGTGCCCTTCTACAAGGAACTGGGCAATGCCGGCCTGAAGGCCACCGACGTGCCGGTCGTGGCGTTCTCGGTCGGCGAAGAAGAGCTGCGCGGCGTGGACACCAAGCCGCTGGTCGGCCACCTGGCCGCCTGGAACTACTTCGAATCGGTCAAGAACCCGGTCAATGAGGAGTTCATCAAGAAGTGGAAGGCCTACGCAAAGGCCAAGAACCTGCCCAATTCCAGCACGGTCGTGACCAACGATCCGATGGAAGCCACCTACGTCGGAATCCACATGTGGAAGCAGGCCGTCGAACAGGCCAAGACCACCGACGTGGACAAGGTGATCGCGGCCATGGGCGGCCAGAAGTTCAACGCGCCTGACGGCTATACCATCGAAATGGACAAGACCAACCACCACCTGCACAAGCCGGTCTACATCGGCGAGATCAAGGCGGACGGCCAGTTCAACGTGGTGTGGAAGAGCAAGGGCCCGATCCGCGCCCAACCCTGGAGCCCGTACATCCCGGGCAACGAAAGCAAGCAAGGCCTCTAAGGGAAATAGCAGCCATGCTCATCGCGGCAATCACACGCTTCTTGCGTCGATCCCTTCTTGCATGGCTGCTAGCCATGCCGCTGCTGGCCGCTCCCGCGGCCGCGGCCGGCGTGGATCCCGCCCTGCTTGCGCCGCTGACCGGCGACGACACCGACGCCAAGCTGCAGGCGATTGCCGCGTTGGGCCAGCTGCCCGAGCCCGGCGCGGCAGCGGTCCTGCAGGCCCTGGGCAACGACCAGCTGTATGCGACGGGCGACGGCCGCGTGCTGATCGGCGCGGGCGGCACGCGCGCCACCGATCCCGCGACCGGCGCGGCCGTCGACCTGCCCGCTGGCGCCAGTACCGTCACCATCAACAACCGCCTGCGCCGCGCCATCGAGGCCGCGCTGGCGGGCTCCCGCCTGTTTTCCGACAAGCCCAATGAACGCCTGGACGCCGCCCGACGCCTGCAGCAGACCGGCGACCCCGCCCGCCTGCCCATGCTGGAAAAGGCGCTGGCGTCCGAAAAGAACGAGGCTGTCCGCGACGCGCTGCTGATCGCGCAGGCCAATCTGGAATTGAAGAGCACCGACCCGGCCAAGCGGCGCCATGCCGTGGATTTGCTGGGCGCCACCCGCAACGCTGCCTTCCGCCCCACGCTTGCCGCGCTGACGCAGGAACAAGGCGGCGTATACGCCGAACCCGATGCCGGCGTGCGCGAGGCGGCCGCCAATGCATTGAAGCAAATCGACCGTCACCTGGCCACCATCGAATGGGCGGGCAATCTTTTCTACGGCATCAGCCTGGGCAGCGTGCTGCTGCTGGCCGCGTTGGGGCTGGCCATCACCTTCGGCCTGATGGGCGTCATCAACATGGCGCACGGCGAACTGCTGATGATCGGCGCCTACGTGACGTATGTGGTGCAGACGCTGTTCCGCGCCTGGCTTCCGGGCTGGCTGGACTGGTATGTGGTGGCGGCGCTGCCGCTGGCCTTCGTCGTGACGGCGCTGGTCGGCATGGCGCTGGAACGCACCGTCATCCGCTGGCTGTATGGCCGCCCGCTGGAAACGCTGCTGGCCACCTGGGGCATCAGCCTGATGTTGATGCAGGGCGTGCGCACGCTGTTCGGCGCGCAGAACGTGGAAGTCGGCAACCCCAGCTGGATGTCGGGCGGTATCACGGTGCTGGGCGGCCTGGTGCTGACCTACAACCGGCTGGTGATCATCGGCTTCGCGTTCTTCGTCGTGTTCCTGGTGTGGGTGCTGTTGAACCACACGCGGCTGGGTCTTTTCGTGCGGGCCATCACGCAGAACCGGCGCATGGCCGACTGCGTGGGCGTGCCCACCGGACGCGTGGACATGCTGGCCTTCGGGCTGGGGTCGGGCATCGCGGGATTGGCGGGCGTGGCCCTGTCGCAGCTGGGCAATGTGGGCCCCGACCTGGGCCGCGGCTACATCGTCGATTCCTTCATGGTGGTGGTGCTGGGCGGCGTGGGCCAGTTGGCCGGCACCGTCATCGCCGCGATGGGCCTGGGCGGCGTCAACAAATTCCTGGAGCCCTACGCGGGCGCCGTCATGGCCAAGATCACCATCCTGGTGCTCATCGTGCTGTTTGTCCAAAAACGGCCGCAAGGCCTGTTCGCCCCCCGCGGCCGGAGCGTTGAATGAAACAGACCGCCCTGACCGATCTGAACCTGCTGGCCCGGCGCCCCCTGTTCTCGGGCCGTGTCTGGACGACGCTGGCCGTGGCCATCGCCCTGCTTGCGCTGCTGCCCCTCTTGAACCTCGCGTTCCCGCCGGGCCATGCGCTGCACGTGTCGGCCTATGCCGTGGCGCTGCTGGGCAAGTTCATGTGCTACGCGATGGCCGCGCTGGCACTGGACCTGGTGTGGGGCTACGCCGGCATCCTGTCGCTGGGCCACGGCCTGTTCTTCGCGCTGGGCGGCTACGCGCACGGCATGTACCTGATGCGCGCGATCGGCCGCGACGGCGTCTACCAGAGCAACCTGCCCGACTTCATGGTGTTCCTGGACTGGAAAAGCTACCCCTGGTACTGGTCCTTCACCGAGCACTTCTGGTACGCCATGCTGCTGGTCGTGCTGGTGCCGGGCGTGCTGGCGTTCGTCTTCGGCTACTTCGCCTTCCGCTCGCGCATCAAGGGCGTGTACTTCTCGATCATCACGCAGGCGCTGACGTTCGCCGCCATGCTGCTGTTCTTCCGTAACGACACGGGCTTCGGCGGCAACAACGGCTTTACCGACTTCAAGCGCATCCTGGGCTTCGACATCACGGCGCCGGGCACGCGCGCCGCCCTGTACTGGATCACGCTGGCGGCGCTGGCCGGCGCGTTGATCGTGGCGCGCATGGTCACGCAATCGAAACTGGGCCGCGTGCTGACCGCCGTGCGCGACGCCGAGAGCCGGCTGCGGTTCATCGGCTACGACCCGCTGGGATTCAAGCTTTTCGTATGGACCTTGTCGGCCGTGCTGTGCGGCATCGCGGGCGCCTTGTACGTGCCGCAGGTAGGCATCATCAACCCCAGCGAGATGTCCACCGAGACCTCCATCGAAATGGTGATCTGGGTGGCCACCGGCGGGCGCGGCACCTTGATCGGCCCCATCATCGGCGCGGGCGCGGTCAATGGCTTGAAGACCTGGTTCACCAGCGTGCTGCCCGAATACTGGCTATATGCGCTGGGCCTGATCTTCGTGCTGGTGACGCTGTTCCTGCCCACCGGCATCGTCGGCCTGGCCCGCCGCGTGGCGGCCCGCTTCCAGGAGAACAAGGCATGACCAGCACGCACACCGAATCCGCCATGCTGGACGGCGGCCCCAGTGGCGACGCCGGCTACGGCCGCGTCAGCCCCAAAGGCCTGGACACCAGCCACGGCGCCATCCTGTATCTGGAGGGCATCACCGTCAGCTTCGACGGCTTCAAGGCGCTGAACGACCTGACGCTGGATATCGGCGTGGGCGAGCTGCGCTGCATCATCGGCCCCAACGGCGCGGGCAAGACCACGATGATGGACGTCATCACCGGCAAGACCCGGCCCACGGCGGGCACCGCCTTCTTCGGCCAGAGCATCGACCTTGCGACCTTGAACGAGGCGCAGATCGCGCACGCCGGCATCGGCCGCAAGTTCCAGCGCCCGACCGTGTTCGAACAGCACACCGTCTTCGAAAACCTGGAACTGGCGATGAAGACCGACAAGCGCGTGCGTCCCACGCTGTTCTCGCGCCTGACCGGCGAACAGGCCGACAAGATCGGCGAGACGCTGGACCTGATCCGGCTGCGGCCCGAGGTGTGGCGGCCCGCCGGCCTGCTGTCGCATGGCCAGAAGCAGTGGCTGGAGATCGGCATGCTGCTGATGCAGGAACCCCAGTTGCTGCTGCTGGACGAGCCCGTGGCGGGCATGACCGACGCCGAGACCGAACGCACGGGCGAACTGCTGAACGAATTGCGCGGACGGCATTCGCTGATGGTGGTCGAACACGATATGGATTTCGTCAACCAGATCGCGGGCGACGGCAAAGTGACGGTGCTGCATGAAGGCTCGGTCCTGGCCGAAGGGCCGATGAGCAAGGTGCAGGCCGACCCGCGCGTGATCGAAGTCTATCTGGGGCGCTGAGATGCTGGACGTAAGCACGATCAACCAATACTACGGCGGCAGCCATACGCTGCGCGGCGTATCGCTGTCGGTCGCCCAAGGCGAATGCCTGGCGTTGCTGGGCCGCAATGGCGTGGGCAAGACCACGCTGCTGAAATGCGTGATGGGCGTGCTGCCGGTCGCCAGCGGCAACATCATGTTCGACGGCGCAGACATCACCCGCCTGGCGCCGCACCAGCGCGCCGCGCGCGGCATCGCCTATGTGCCGCAAGGCCGCGACATCTTCGCCCGGCTGACCGTGGAAGAGAACATCCTGATGGGCATGGCGACCCAGCCGGCGTCACGGGCGCGCCGCATCAAGGACGAAGTATTCGAGCTCTTCCCCGTGCTGAAAAGCATGCTGTCGCGCCGCGGCGGCGACCTGTCTGGCGGGCAGCAGCAACAGCTGGCGATCGCGCGGGCGCTGGTGGCCGAACCCAAGCTCATCATCCTGGACGAACCCACCGAAGGCATCCAGCCGTCCATCATCAAGGACATCGCCCGGGTGATCCACATGCTGCGCCAACGGGGCGACATCGCCATCCTGCTGTGCGAGCAATACTTCGATTTCGCCCGCGAACTGGCGGACCAGTTCGTCGTCCTGTCACGCGGTGAAGTGGTGGCAAGCGGCGACCGCAGCGCCATCGACGGCGAGGACGTGCGGCGGCACCTGTCGGTCTGAGCCTGCGGCGAAATGCCGCAGGCGGGCCGGGATATCGCGTGCGGACCACCGATCTGCTCCGATATAATCCGGCTCCATGTGCTTCGCTTCCTTCCTGACCCGCCCCACCTTGTGGATCGCGCTTGCCGCGATCCTGTGGGCGTCGTTGGCGCCGTCGCTTGCCCATGCCTTGAGCCTGTCCTCAGGC
Source organism: Achromobacter sp. (assembly GCF_057314935.1). NCBI lineage: Bacteria > Pseudomonadati > Pseudomonadota > Betaproteobacteria > Burkholderiales > Alcaligenaceae > Achromobacter > Achromobacter sp. Next base: position 58,121 of record NZ_DBHKZA010000008.1, on the reverse strand, counting down.
GGCCACCACGCCCACCGCATCAGCGTCGACTACTGCGCCAGCGAAGGCGAAGCGCCGTCCACCCTGACGCTGGAAGTGCAGCACGACGGCAGCGACGACACGCAGGCCGACGCCCATGGCGACGGCCACCATTGCCCGCTTTGCCGCAACCCTCAGGCCGACGTGGGCATCCTGCCCGCCCCCGTGCCCGTGGTGCCCGCCCCCGTTGGCCGCGCCATCACCTACCCGCCGCTGTTCTTCCTGGCGGCCAATCCCCTTCATGCCTGGAGCGCGGCCCAGCCGCGCGCACCGCCCGCGAACTGAGTCGGCGCCGCACTGCCGCCTGATGGCGGCGTCTGTCCGCGTCTGTCCGCCTTCGCCGCCGGCACGTTGCGGCCGCGCACTTTGCGCGCCCGCTCGCGTGCCGTCACCCAGACCCTTGCGACCTGCCTTGTGATCCGCCGTGCCCCGCCTGTCCCAGGCGGCGTACCGGGCGCCTTGGCCGGTCCCCCGGTTCCAGACATGAAAAAGACCACTCGCTACACCCTGCTGCTCGGCGCGCTTGCCAGCGGCTCTGCCCAGGCCCTGACCACCGAACCTGCCGTGGAAACGCTGGCCCCCACCACCGTCTACGGCGCCGGCCAAGCCGAACCTGCCCCCAACGGCCCGATCGACCTGGACGCCCGCGACAGCACCGGCAGCCGCCTGGGGCTCACCCTGCGCGAAACGCCGGCCAGCGTCACGGTGATCTCGCGCGAGCAGATCGACGCGCGCGGATCGCTGAACACCCAGGACATCGCGCGCGGCATCCCCGGCGTGGACAACGCGTCGCCCCCCGGCAACGCCGGCGCCGTCAGCTACCGGGGCTTTTCCGGCGGCCAGGTCACACAGTTGTTCAACGGCATCTCGGTGCAGTACGACTCGGTCGCCGGGCGTCCGGTCGACAGCTGGATCTACGATCGCGTCGAAGCCATCGGCGGCCCCTCGACCTTCCTGTTCGGCGCGGGCGCGGTCGGCGGCGCAATCAACTACGTGACCAAGCTGCCCCAGCGCGACACCTTCTACGACGGCCAGTTCCGGCTGGGCTCGTTCGACAGCCGGCAACTTTCCGTGGGCTTGAACCAGCAACTGGCTGGCGACCCCGGTGGCCGCGGCCATTACCTGCGCATCGACGCCAACACCGGGTCGAGCCACGGCTGGGTCGACGGCAACCATTCCCGCGCCAGCCAGATCGCGGCCTCGCTGCTGTCCGACTTGGGCGACGACGTGACCCAGACCTTCGCCTTCGAGTACCAGCGCGAACAGGTCGACCGCCCCTACTGGGGCACGCCGCTGAAAACCGGCGCCGGCGGCGCGGTGCAAGGCGCAGGGCGCATCCTGGACGGCACGCGGTTCAAGAACTACAACGTGAACGACGGCCTGTACGAGCAGTCCGTGCTGTGGGCGCGATCCATGACCGAATGGCGCGCCGGCTCGAACCTGACGCTCAAGAATACGCTGTACTACTACCGCGCCGAGCGCGATTTCCGCAATCTGGAGAACTATCGCTTCAATGCCGGCAACAGCCTGGTGCTGCGGTCCGGCGCGCTATTGCAGCGCCACGAACAGAGCCTGGTGGGCAACCGCGTGGAAGGCGTGCTTCGATCGACGCTTGCCGGCCTGCCCAGCGACTGGTCGTTCGGCGCTGACATCAGCCAGAACAAGATTACCCGCTATCCCACCAGCCTGCCCGGCCAGGTGGACGCCGTGGATCCGTACGACTTTTCGCCCGGGGATTTCTACGACATCCCCGGCATGACGCGTGGCCACCGCGCCGACCGCGACAACCGCATCCGCACGGTCGCGCTGACGCTGGAGAACCGCAGCGAAGTGCTGCCCGGCGTGGCGATCGTGTCGGCCCTGCGCAAGGACTTCATCGACCTGGACCTGACCAACCGCCGCGCCGTCACGGCAGCTTCCCCCGCCAGCGCGTCGCGCCGCTACTCGCCCCTGACCGGACGCCTGGGCGTGAACTGGGAGGTCACCCCCGAGGCCTCGCTGTACGCGCAGTACGCCACGGCGGCGGATCCCCCGTCCGGCCTGTTGGCCACGGCGTCGTTCGCCGACGTGTTGAACAACGACAAGCTCACCACCGGCACGCAAGCCGAAGTGGGCGGCAAGTTCAACTTCTGGGACGGCCGCGGTTCCGCCACCGTGTCGGTCTATGAGATCAAGCGCAAGAACATGGCCACGTCCGACCCGGACAACCCCGGCGTCAGCGTGCCCGTCGGCGCGCAATCGGCGCGCGGCATCGAATTGGCCGGCGGCCTGCAGTTGACGGCCACGCTGTCCCTGCAGGGCAACGTCGCCTTCGTGGATCCGAAGTACGACGATTTCTCGCAATCGGTGGGCGGCGTCGCGGTCTCGCGCAATGGCAATGTGCCGACCAACACGCCCCGCCGCCTGGCCAACGTGTGGCTGGACTACGCCTTCGTGCCCGACTGGAACGCCAGCCTGGCGGCGCGCTACGTGGGCCGCACCTACGCGGACGCCGCCAACACGGTCTGGGCGCCGTCCTACACCGTGTTCGACGCGGCGCTGTCGCACCGGATCAACCGCAACCTGAACGTGACGGCGCGCGTGCGCAACCTGACCGACAAGGTCTACGCCGCCAACGCGACGCCGACGATGTTCTACCTGGGCGCGCCGCGCTCGGTGGAACTGACGGTACAGGCCCGCTTCTGACCGCCCCACATCCAGATGCCATGAGCGCCACCTCGACCAGATCGCCCGCCCGTCCGGCCGGGCCGCCGCTATCCACCCGCGCCAAGCGCTGGCTGTACCTGATCCACCGCTGGGCCGGCATCGTGCTGTGCCTGTTCTTCGCCATGTGGTTCGTCAGCGGCGTGGTGATGATGTACGTGGGCTATCCCAAGCTGACGCCGCAGGAACGCCTGACGCACCTGGCGCCGCTGGATGGCGCCGCCATCGCCGTCACGCCTGCCCAGGCGCTGGCGGCGGCCGGCGCCGACGTCCGCAACGCCTCCGGCCTGAGCCTGGCCGCCACCCGTGGCGGCGTGCCGGTCTACGCCGTCGCCGGCGGCATGCGCGACGCGCCCCGGATCGTGGATGCCGCCACGGGCAGCCTGCTGCCGCCGGCCGATGCCGAGGTCGCGCTAGCCACCGCCCGCGCCTGGTTCGACGGCCAGTACGCTGCGCACTACCACGGCACGGTGGTGGAAGACGTGTACACGCATTCCGGCGCCCTCAAGCCGCACCGGCCGCTGCATCATGTGGACATGGACGACCCGCAACGGACGCGGCTCTATATCTCGTCGGCGACAGGCGCCGTGGTGCTGGACGCCACGTTCAACGAACGCGCCTGGAACTATGCAGGCGCGTGGATCCACTGGCTATATCCGTTTCGCGGCAATGCGCTGGACCCCTGGTGGCACGACATCGTGGTGTGGCTGTCGGTGGCGGGGGTGGCGGTGGCGCTGACGGGCACGGTGGTGGGCATCCTGCGTTGGCGGTTTTCGCGGCCCTACGCCAGCGGCAGCCGCTCGCCCTACCGCGAAAGCATGATGCGCTGGCATCACCTCAGCGGCTTGCTGTTCGCCGTCATCACCATCACCTGGATCTTCAGCGGGCTGATGTCGATGAATCCGTGGAAGCTCTTCACCAGCACGGCCGCGCCGTGGGACCGCGCGGCGTATGCCGGCAGGGTGTCGGACGCACCGCTGGCCTCGCCCGAAGCCTTGATCGCCGCCTTACCCGCCGCGCCGCGCGAACTCAGCTGGACGCGCGCGGCCGGGCAGGACGTGGTGCTGGCGCGCGGCCCGGCGGGTGCGCCGCAAGTGCTGTCCGCCACCCTGGCAACGCCGTATGCCTTCACCCAGGCCGACTTGCGCCAGGCGGCCGCGCGATTGCTGCCGGGCGCGGCCCTGCGCGACGTGCAGGTGTTGAACGCCTATGACCTCTATTACTACGCGCGTGACGAGCATGCCATGCTGGGCCACATCGAAAAGCCCCTGCCCGTCTGGCGTCTGGTCTACGACAATCCGCAAGCCACTTGGGTCTACCTGGATCCGCACACCGGCCAGATCCAGGGCCGCCAGGACCGCAGCAACCGCGCAAGCCGCTGGCTGTTCGCCTTCCTGCATAGCTGGGACTGGACGGGCCTGCTGGCGCGCCGCCCGCTGTGGGATGCGCTGCTGATCTTCCTGAGCCTGGGCGGCGCCGCGCTGAGCCTGTCGGGCGTCGTCATCGGCTGGCGCCGGCTGGGGAGGAAGCTGCGCGCCTGAAGGCGCGCAGCGGATGCACTATGCTCACCGTCTTGCAGACGAAACACCGCACCAAGGAGCCCCCATGTCCGACGTAACCATCTATCACAACCCCAAATGCGGCACGTCCCGCAATACGCTGGCCATGATCCGCAACGCCGGGATTGAGCCGCAGGTGGTGCTGTACCTGGAAACGCCGCCGTCGCGCGCCGCGCTGAAGGCCCTGTTCAAGCAGGCCGGCATCAGCGTGCGCGACGCGCTGCGCGAAAAGGGCACGCCCTACCTGGAGCTGGGCCTGGACGACGTGTCCTTGCCGGATGACGCCCTGCTGGACGCCATCGAGCAACACCCGATCCTGCTGACCCGTCCCTTCGTGGCCACGCCGCTGGGCGCGCGCCTGTGCCGCCCCAGCGAACTGGTGCTGGATATCCTGCCGGCGCCCCAGCAAGGCGCATTCACGAAGGAAGACGGCGAGCTCGTCATCAACGCCGACGGCAAACGCATCCAGAAGTAAAAGCGCGCACGCTGGCGCATTTTGTAAGCAGACTGACGGGAAACCTCTTTACCATCGCGGCTATTGATTATTACGCCGCGATGACGTGTCATGAATTTCCTGGAAGGCCTGAACCAGTCCCTTTTTCTTCTGATCAATGCCGACCCGGCCACCCCGGTGTGGCGAATCCATGCCGCCATGCTGGTGGCCAACCAGCTCATCCTGCTGGTGCCGGGCGCGCTGGCCGCCCTGTGGCTATGGGGCGGCGAGGCGCAACGCAGCCTGGCGCTGAAGGTGCTGGCGAGCATCGCCGTGGCGCTGTTCGCCAGCTACGTCTGCGGCGCGCTGTGGCCGCATCCGCGCCCCTTCGCCATCGGCCTGGGGCAGGCTTTCTTCCCGCACAAGGCGACGTCGTCGTTCCCCAGCAACCACACCATCATCATCGCCACCTTCGCGTGCGCGCTGATCTTCGACCGGCGGTGGGCGGGATGGGGCTGGGCAACGCTGGTGGCCGCCGCCGTGGTCGGCACTTCGCGCGTGTACCTGGGCGTGCACTTCCCGTTGGATATCGCAGGCGGCCTGATCCTGGCGCCGCTTGCGGCCGGCGCGGCCGCCCCGGTATGGAACCGCGTTGGCGCGCCGCTCACGCGCATCGTGCAGGGCATCTACCGCAAGCTGCTGGCCTTGCCGATCGCGCGGGGCTGGATCCGCGCGTAACAGCTGGCGGGCGGCGTCTGGCCGCCGCACGCCTTGCCGGCTATCACTTGCCGGCCGCGCTCAGTTAATGGCGACCTTCGCGTCCTTGACCAGTTTGGCGTAGTTCTCGGTGTCGGCGCCGATGCGGGCCCGCATCTGCGCCGGCGTATCACCGATGGGCACCGCGCCGATCTCGGCCATGCGGCGCGAGAAATCCGGCGATTGGATGATGGCCACCATCTCGGCGTTCAGTGTCGTGACGATCTCTTTCGGCACCGCGGCCGGGGCCAGCACGCCAAACCAGGTCCCCATGTTGAACGGTTTCAGCCCCGCCTCTTCCATCGTGGGCACGTCGGGCAAGGCGGCCGACCGCTGATTGGTCGTCACGGCCAGCGCGCGCAGCTTGCCGCTCTGGATATGCGCCAACACCGGCGTGATGGTGTCGAACGACATGTCGATCTGGCCGCCCAGCAGGTCGGTCGTCAACGGGCCGCTGCCCTTGTAGGGCACGTGCAGCAACTGCACGTGGCCGGCGTGCTCGAACTGCGCGCCGATCAGGTGCTGGCCGGTGCCCATGCCGTTGGACCCGTAGGTCAGTTTGCCCGGCGCCGCCCGCGCCAAAGTCAGCAGCCCCTGCACGTCCTTGGCGTCCACCTTGGGATTGACCACCAGCACATTGGGCACCAGCGCCACCGTCGTGACCGGCGCGAAATCCTTCTGGAAATCGTAGTGCAGGCTCTTGTAGACGCTAGTGGCGATGGTGTGGTGCACGGCGCCCATCAGCAGCGTGTAGCCGTCCGGCGCCGCTTTGGCCACATAGTCCGCGCCCAGGGTCGACCCCGCGCCCGGCTTGTTTTCCACCACTACCGGCTGGCCCAGGCGCTTGGCCAGTTCCTGCCCCAGCGCGCGCGCCAGCACGTCGGTCGTGCCGCCGGCCGGGAATGGCACGATCAGGTTCACCGGCCGCGCGGGATACGTCTGCGCCGCCGCAACGCCGCCCGCCAGCGGCAGGCTCAACAGGCATGCGAACGCCAGGGCGCGCGCGCGTAAGGCTTGCTTGGACATGCTTGTCTCCTTGGGATACGAATGGACTTCGCTTCTTTTTGTATTGCCGGAAGCCGCCCCGGGTCTGTCGCCCAGGATCGGGTTTCCGGGTAATGCGTGTGCCTACGCCGCGCGGGCCTGCCCGTCCGCGGCCAACCGGGCGCAGACTGCAGCCGTCACCTGCTCCGTCGTGGCCTGCCCGCCCAGGTCGCGGGTATGCAAGGCCGGATTCGCCGTCACGCTTTCGATGGCCTGCATCAGCCGCGCGGCCGCGTCGGTTTCGCCCAGATGCTCCAGCAGCATCACCACCGACCAGAACGTGCCCACCGGATTCGCCAGGCCCTTGCCCATGATGTCGAAGGCCGACCCGTGGATCGGTTCGAACATGGACGGATAGCGGCGCTCCGGATCGATGTTGCCGGTGGGTGCGATGCCCAGGCTGCCGGCCAGCGCCGCCGCCAGGTCGCTCAGGATGTCGGCATGCAGGTTGGTGGCGACGATGGTGTCCAGCGACGCCGGACGGTTGACCATGCGCGCGGTGGTGGCATCGACCAATTCCTTGTCCCACGTCACATCCGGGAACTCGCGGCTGACCTCCAGCGCGATCTCGTCCCACATCACCATGGCGTGGCGTTGCGCGTTCGATTTCGTGACGACGGTCAACAGCTTGCGCGGGCGCGACTGCGCCAGCTTGAACGCAAAGCGCAGGATGCGTTCCACGCCCGCGCGCGTCATGATGGAGACGTCGGTGGCGGCTTCGATGGGATGCCCCTGATGCACGCGGCCGCCCACGCCCGAATACTCGCCTTCGGAGTTCTCGCGCACGATCACCCAGTTCAGCTGCTCTGGCGTGCACCGTTTGAGCGGCGCGTCGATGCCGGGCAGGATGCGCGTGGGGCGCACATTGGCGTACTGGTCAAAGCCCTGGCAGATCTTCAGGCGCAGGCCCCACAGCGTGATGTGGTCGGCGATGTCCGGGTCGCCGGCCGAACCGAAGAGGATCGCGTCCTTGTCGCGCAGCGCATCCAGCCCGTCGGCCGGCATCATCACCCCGTGCTTGCGGTAGTAGTCGCCGCCCCAGTCGAAATCCTGGAACTCGAAACGCAGGCCGTCCTGTTCGGCCAGCGCCTGCAGGATGCGCTGGCCGGCGGGAATCACTTCCTTGCCGATGCCGTCGCCGGGAATGGTTGCGATGCGATAGGTCTTCATGGCCGACAGGGCTCCTTCCGATAAGGGTCTGTCGGCACTTTACTGAGCGCCGGCGCCTCAGACGGCGCCGGAATTCACAACATCTTTAACCTGGAGTTGAAAGTGGCGCTCAGTGCGCGGCATGCCGGGCCTCGTGTTCCAGCAGCCAGCGCTTGCGGTGCAGCCCGCCGCCATAGCCGGTCAGCGAGGCGTTGGCACCGATCACCCGGTGGCAGGGGATCACGATGCCGACCGGATTGGCGCCGTTGGCCAGGCCGACCGCGCGCACCGCGGTGGGCCGTTCGATGCGGCCGGCCAGGCTGCCGTAGCTGACGGTTTGCCCGCCCGCGATGCCACGCAGCGCCTGCCAGACCTGCCGCTGGAAGTCAGTGCCGCCCAGCGCCACGGGCAGATCGTTGATGGCGGCCACCTCGCCGTCGAAGTACGCCTCCAACGCGCGGCGTGCCGCAGAGGGCTGGCCGGCGTCCTGCACCTGCACGGCGTCTTTGCCGTATTGGCGCCGCAGCAGCGTGTGCATGCGGGATTCGTAGTCTTGCCAATCGACGGCCCGCAGTTGCTGCTGCGCATCCGTCAGCACCAGCATCTGGCCCAGCGGGGTGGAGACGCGTTCCAAAGAGAATGTGTGGATCGGCATGGCCGGCTCCCGGTGAAGTCGCAACAAGGCCAATATAGAACCGTGCAAGGCGCGCCGCTGGCGGTTTTCGGACACCAGTGTGATCGTCACAACCATGTCCGAAAACCGCTAGATCCCCGCCCGGGCGCAGCAGTAGTATCGGTTCATGGACCTGAACCACGACACCTGCTATAGCGCCATCCAAGTGCGCGATGCCCGTTACGACGGCCGCTTCTTCACGGCCGTCAAGACGACCGGCATCTACTGTCGACCGGTGTGCCCGGCGCGTACGCCGCTGTCGAAGAACGTCACGTTCTTCTCGACGGCTGCCGCCGCGCAAGAGGCCGGCTTTCACCCTTGCCTGCGCTGCCGGCCCGAGACCGCGCCGGAAATCGGCCCCGGACACGAATTGCCCGACAGCGTGGCGCGCGCCTTGCAATTGATTGAACTGGGCGCGCTGGACGACGACGGGGTGGACACGTTGGCCAGGCGCCTGGGTGTGGGGGAACGCCAATTGCGCCGCCAGTTCCGCCAGCATCTGGGGGCCTCCCCCGTGGCGGTGGCCCAGACGCGCCGCGTGCTGCTGGCCAAGCAGCTCATCCACGAAACTCATTTGCCCATGGCGGAAATCGCCTTCGCCTCGGGTTTCGGCAGCATCCGCCGCTTCAACGAGATTTTCCTGGACCTGTTCGGCCGCGCCCCCGGCGAGCTGCGCCGCTCCGAAAAACCCGAGGTATCCGCCGGCCGGCACGGCGAGATCAAGCTGCTGCTGCGCTATCGCCCGCCCTACGATTGGGACGCCATGCTGGCCTTCCTGCGGCTACGCGCGATTCCGGGAATCGAACACGTGACGCAGGACAGCTACGCGCGCACCATCAGCCTGGACGGCCATCAAGGCACCCTCACCGTACGGCCCGGCACCGGCAATGCCTTGCAGGTCACTGTGCGCTTTCCCCGCCTGCAAGCCCTGCCGACGATCATTGCGCGGGTACGGCGCGTGTTCGATCTGGCCAGCGATCCGGTGGCCATCGCCGCGCAATTCGCCGGTGATCCGGTCATGACTTCGTTGATCCAGGCCCGGCCCGGCCTGCGCGTGCCCGGCGCCTGGGACGGCTTCGAGCTGGCGTTGCGGGCCGTTCTGGGGCAGCAGATCACCGTCGTCGCGGCCATACGCCTGGGCGGCAAGCTGGTGGCGGCGCATGGCGCGCCCATGACCGAACCCGAAGGCGCCCTGACCCACGTCTTTCCGGAGCCTGCGGTCATCGCCGCGGCCGACCTGGCCACGCTGGGCATGCCCCGAAGCCGCGCCGCCACGCTGTCCGCCGTAGGCGCGGCAGCGGTGGCGGACAAGCACCTGTTTGACGCAGGCAGCGGGCTGGACGACGCCGTCGCGCGCCTGCGACGGATCAAAGGCGTGGGGGAATGGACGGCGCAATACATCGCCCTGCGCCAGCTGCGTGAACCCGACGCTTTCCCGTCAGCGGACATCGGCCTGATCCGTGCGCTGGAAAAACTGGAGTCGCGGGCAATCACGCCCGCCCAACTGTTGGCCCGGTCAGAGCAATGGCGGCCGTGGCGCGCCTACGCGGCGCAGCATCTGTGGACGGCGTAGGCGCCCAGGCGGACCGCTGCTACCGCTGGCCGCCCAGCGAACGTTCGAAGAAGAACCGCAGCATCTCGGCCGTGGCATCCGGACCGGATTGGTCCGTATAGGATCCGCTTGCCGACCCGCCGGCCCAGGCATGGCCGGCGCCATGGATTTCCCAGCGTTCGGCGCGGATGTCGCCCGCGGGATTCCGGTACAAGTACCGGGTGCTGTGGCGTTTGCCGCCAGCGCCGGGCATGCGGCAGGTTTCTACCGCCGCGGATGCCCCGACGCTGGCCGCCGCCACGGCCGGGCCATTGCCGGGGTGCACCGTTGCGTCGCGATCCCCGTGAAAGACGATCGTGGGCACCCCGCTCGCGGCCTGCCCCGCCGCATGAATGCCGGCCCCCTTCATGGCGGAAAGCGCGGACGGAAGATCCGACGCCACACCGGCGGCCAACCCCGAATGCACACCCGCGGCGGCGAACAGGTCGGGATAGGCGCCCGCCAGGATGGCGGCCATCGCGCCGCCCGCCGACAAGCCCGCCACGTAGACACGCTGCGGGTCGATCGCATGGGTATCGATGACGGCGCGCGTCATGCCGGCCAATATTTCAGGTTCGCCCCGGCCTCGTTGCTGATGATTGTGCTTGAACCAGTTCCAGCATTTCTGCGGATTGGCCTCGCGCGACTGCACGGGATACAGCACATAGAAGCCCTGCGCCCGCGCGGCCTGGTTCATGGCGGTGCCGGCAGCGAAATCGTCGGCGTCCTGGGTGCAGCCGTGAAGCATGACGACCAGCGGACGGGGTTCAGTGCCCGCGTTGGGCGGCACGTAAAGCTTGTAGCTGCGGTGCCCCCCGGCATTGCGGAAGGATCCCGCGGTGAACGTGTCGCCCGCTGTGGCCGGCTTGTCCGCAGGCGGGGCGACGTCGTCGACCGTAGCCGTTGCCTTTGCCGACCGGGCGGCGGGTTCCGGGATCTCCCAAGCCTCGACATCGATGACGTCGGCATCGTCTTCGCGGGCAGGCGCGGCAGTTGCCCCGCCCCGCAACGCGGCTTGGATGGCGGCGGTCGCGGCGGCGAGATCGCCGGAACGCGTCAGCCGGGTCGCCTGGTTCATGAGTTGCTGGAATTCGGGATGCATGGCGTTACCTTGACGGCTAGGGGAAAAGTCAGCGGATGCGCTGACGCAGGGCGGCCTTGACGGCGGCGCTGGCATGCAACGCGCCCAGGACCGTCACGGATTCGATGGTGGCAAGCGCCAGCTCGGGGGTGACGTCCGGCGCGATGGTCGCCAGCCCCAGCACCCGGATCTGCAGCATTTCCCCCGCGGCCTGAACCGCCAGCAGATCCTGCGAGGTGTAGTGCTGGATGCCCAGAACAAGCGTCTTTCGGCTGACCGCCTGGCGAACGGCCTCGCCATGCGTGGCCAGTTGGTTGCGGATGGCCGTTCGTATCAGGTCGGTGCGGTTCGCGTAGAACCCTTCCTGCACCAGAAGATCGATATGGCCCAAGTCGACATACCCGAGATTGATGGTGATCTTCTCATCGGAGGGCTTGGGGACGGAGGCGAGGGAGGGGGCACGAGGAGGCATGACGGAATATTAAAACCATCCACTTGGATGGCCTATGGATGTTTCAATTTGCCATATCCGGCATCCGGCGGCCGCCTTTTGCCGGTGTACCGTCCCCGCCGGCATTCCCCCACCCGCTCCAGGGACTGTCACACGCCCGACGGCAAGCTCTGCTAGACTGCGTTCTCTCTTTGGGGAGTAGCCGCCTTTCAGCCTGGCCTGAAAGGGCTTACGTCAACATTCTTGGCCCTAGCCGGCCATGGCGTAAGCGGCATTTGCGCTTGGCGAGACCACGGACTTTTCACACGACGCTGGGCGGTGTGGAGGGTCTGTGCCGTTCTCGCCCAGTCGGACCCCTCTCTCCATGAATGCCATCTCCCTCATCGTCCTCGCGTTCGCCATGTCGACGGACGCGTTCGCGGCCGCCATCAGCAAAGGCGCCGCCCTGCACAAGCCCCGCCTGCCGGAAGCCCTGCGCACCGGCGTCATCTTCGGGGTCATCGAAGCCATCACGCCCGTGATCGGCTGGGGGCTCGGATCTGTCGCGGCGAAGTTCGTGGCCGACTGGGACCATTGGATCGCGTTCGGGATGCTCTGTATTCTCGGGGGGCTGATGATCCGCAACGCCTTCAAGGAAGAGGAAGAAGACGCCGCGCCGGTCGTCCGCCATTCCTTCTGGCTCCTGGCCGCGACCGGATTCGCCACCAGCATCGACGCGATGGCCGTGGGCGTCGGCCTGGCGTTCGTCGACGTGAACATCGTGGTGGCCGCCATCGCAATCGGCCTGGCCACCACCTTGATGGTGACGATCGGCGTGATGCTGGGCCGCGCGCTGGGCAGCGTGGCGGGCAAGCGGGCCGAAGTGCTGGGCGGGATCGCGCTGATCGGCATCGGCTCGGTGATCCTGTACGAGCACCTGACGGCGGCGGCCGCAGCGTGACGCTTCAAGGATTTGAGTCTTCCAGGAAATCCAATGCCCGAACCTGGCAGGTGAACATTGAGAGTCGGAATTTACTCCAGCCCGCCGCCTTCCCTCAACATCGCCGATCAGCCTTGGCGCATCACCAGGTACTGTCCGATCCTTTCTGGAAATACGCCACCAGGAAATCCACGAACACGCGGACCTTCGCCGATAGATGGTGCCTTTCCGGAAACACCGCATAGATGTCGGCTTGCGGCAAGGCGTAGTCTTCCAGCACGCGCACCAGCCTGCCGCTGCGCAGGTAGCGGGCCAAGTCCCATTCCGCGCGTTGCAGGATGCCCAGGCCGGCCAGGCCCCAGGTCAGCGTGACTTCACCGTCGTTGCTGCTGAGGTTGCCGCGCACCTTCACGGTTTCGCTGCGGCGGCCCTTCGTGAAGCGCCACAGTCCGTAGGCGGCCTCGTTCTGGCGCAGCACGATGCACTGGTGCCGCGTCAGGTCATGCGGCGTGGCCGGCACGCCGTGCGTCTTCAAGTAGGCGGGGGACGCGCAGACCAGCCGCCGGTTGGGCGCGATCTTGCGGGCGATGAGGCGGGTGTCGGGCAGGTCGCCGAAACGCACCGCGACGTCGAACGCATCCTGCACGAAGTCGGCGGGACTGTCGGTCAGCTGCAGTTGCAGCGATACCTCAGGATATTTTGCGGCGAATTCCGCAATCGCGGGCGCGATGTAGCTGCGGCCGAAACCCAGCGGCGCGTTGACCTTCAACAAGCCGCGCGGGCTGGCCTGACGGCTGGCGATCAGCTCGTCCAGGTCTTCGATTTCGCCCAGGATGCGGCGGGCGCTTTCCAGGTAGACCTCGCCTTCGGCCGTGAGGCTCAGGCGCCGCGTGCTGCGGTTGAACAGGCGCACGCCCAGGCGCGCCTCGATCTGGGCCAGCCGCTTGCTGACCGCGGCCGGCGTGACATCCAATTCCCGCGCGGCGGCCGACATGCCGCCGGCGCGCGCGAGTTCAACGACGAGTTGCAGCTCCGTGGAATGACCCATGAGCCGGCGACATCAATCGCGGAAGTTCTCGAACTGCAGCGGCAGATCGACGTCGGTCTTTTTCAGCAGCGCGATGGCGGTCTGCAGATCGTCGCGCTTTTTGCCGGTGATGCGCAGCTTGTCGCCGTTGATCTGGGATTCCACCTTGAGCTTGGCGTTCTTGATGGCGGCGATCAGCTTCTTGGCCACCGGTTGTTCGATGCCCTGCTTGATCGTGACCTTCTGGCGCGCGCCGCCCAGGTTTTCCAGGGGGTCGGCCACGTCAAGGCAGCGCACGTCGATGCCGCGTGCCGACAAGCGGCCGCGCAGGATGTCGAGCATCTGCTTCAACTGGAACGCGCTGGACGCGACCTGGGTCACGACGAAGCCTTCCAGTTCGAACTTGGCGTCGGTGCCCTTGAAGTCGAAACGGGTGGAAAGTTCGCGGTTCGCCTGGTCGATGGCGTTGGTGAGTTCGTGTTTGTCGACTTCGGAGACGACGTCAAAAGTAGGCATGACACGGGTCCTGTTGAGTGATGAGTGAAAAAGGCGAATACATGCGTATCGCCTATTTTACCGGCCCCACGGCCCGTGTCCCCCTCACCCGGTCAACACCAGCAAGCGCTCCGGTTTCAGCGGGTGCGCGATCACCTGCGCATCGATCCCGTAAGCCAGGAACAGGTTGGCCGGCGTCAGCACCTGGGCGGGCGTGCCCACCGCGATGCCGCAGCCTCCGCTCAGCAGCAGCAGGCGGTCGCACCAGCGCGCGGCCAGGTTCATGTCATGCAGGATCACCAGTACGCCCGTATTGCCGGCGTGCGCCAGTTCCCAGGCGCGGCCAAGCAGGTCGCCCTGATGCTTCGGGTCCAGGCTGGCCGTGGGCTCGTCCAGCAGCAGGTAGCGCGCTTCACCAGGCGCGCGCGCGGCATGGCACTGCACCAGCACCCGCGCGAACTGCACGCGCTGCTGTTCGCCGCCGGACAGTTCGGGATAGCGGCGCCCGCCCAGGTGCGCCACGTCGGCCAGTTCCAGCGCCTGCGTCACCAGGGCATCCACCTGGCCGGGCGGCAATTCGGGAAACGGGTAGGCGCCCATGGCGACCACCTCGCGCACGTCCAGGTCGAAGGTCAGGCCGGGCTTTTGCGGCAGCACGGCGCGGCGGCGTGCAAGCTCCCGGTGCGCCATCGCCGTCAGGGCGGCGCCGTCCAGGCGCGCGTGGCCCGAGTCGGGCGTCAGTTCGGATGCCAGCGCGCCCAGCAGGGTTGACTTGCCGGCGCCGTTGGCGCCCAGCAGGCCCACCACTTCGCCCGGACGCACGTCCAGCGACACGTCGGTCAGGATGCGGGCGCCCCCGCGGGACAAAGTCAGGTTTTGCGCGGCAAGCGTCATCCGATCCTCCTTCCACGCGCCAGCAGCCACAGGAAGAACGGCCCGCCTACCAATCCCGTCACCAGGCCGATGGGCAATTCCGCCGGCACGACAACCGTACGGGCCGCCCAGTCCGCCAATACCAGCGCCAGCGCGCCAGCCAGAACGGTGGCCGGCAGCAGCCAGCGGTGGTTGGCGCCCAGCGTCAGGCGCACCAGGTGCGGCACCACCAGCCCGACGAAAACAATGGTGCCCGTGGCGGCGACCAGCGGGCCGACGATCAGCGCGCTGGCCAGCACCAGCTTGGCCCGCACGCGTTTGAGCGCATAGCCCAGATGCTGGGCCTCGCGTTCGCCCAACAGCAAGGCGTTCATGACGCGCCACTGGCTGACCAGCCACGCGCTCACAAGCAGGACCCAGGGGCCCAGGAACGCCAGCAGCTTCCAGTTGGCGCCACCCAGGCTGCCCATGTTCCAGAAAGTCAGGTCGCGCAGTTGCGCGTCGGTGGCGATGAAGGTCAGCATGCCGATCAGGCTGAACGCCATGGCGGTGATCGCCACGCCGGCCAAGAGCAGGCCTGCCACGCCCGGCACCCGCCGGCCCACCGCGTAGGCGCATAGCGTGGCCAGCAGACTGCCCACGAACGCCAACGGCGCCGTCACCCAGAACCCGCCCGAGAACAGCACGATGGCGGCCACCGCCCCCAGCGCGCCGCCTGCTGAAATGCCGATCAGGCCGGGTTCGGCCAGCGGATTGCGGAACAGCGCCTGCATGGCGGCGCCCGATATCGCCAGGCCCGCCCCCGTCACCATCGCGAACAGCACGCGCGGCAAACGGATGTCGATCAGCACATTGCGCCACAAGGCGTTTTCCGGCGTCGGCGCCCCCCACAGCAGGGATGGCAGTTCGCGCAGCGGGATCGCCACCGCGCCATGGGCGGTGGCGGCCAACGCCGCCAACACCAGGGCTGCGGTCAACAGGCCCAATGCCAACGGCGCGCTAACGCGCCATGACATCCGCGACCTCCTTTTTCAGCTGGGTCAGCGCCAGGGGCAGCCGGGGCCCCATGCCCAGGATCAGCAAGTCGTCCATCACCACCACCCGCCGCTTGGCCGCGGCTTGGGTCGACGCGATGCCCGGCAGGCGCAGGAAGGCCTCCATGCCGCCGCCCGCATCCAACGAGGCTTGCGTGACCACGATCAGGTCAGGCGCCAGCGCGCCGACGGCCTCGGCCGACAAGGGCTTGTAGCCCTGCTGGTCGTGGAGCACGTTGACCAGGCCGGCAAGATGCATGACTTCGTTGGCGGCGGTGTCGCGGCCGGCGCCTTGCGGCGATCCGGTCCGGTTGATCAGCAGGAGCGCGCGCGCCTGCGTGGCCGGCAAGGCCTCGGCGCGGGCCAGCTCGCGCGTGACCTCGTCCACCATGCGTTCGCCGGCGGGCGCCACGCCCAGCGCGTCGGCCACGCTGCGGATGCGCGCCTTCAGCGAATCGACCGAAGGCGCGTCCGACACGGTGACGACTCGGACGCCCACGCCGGCCAGGCGCTTGAGCGCATCCGGCGGGCCGGCCTGCTCAGACGCCAGGACCAGATCCGGCTTCAAGGACAGCACGCCTTCCACCGGCACGGCGCGGTAATAGCCCACGCGCGGCAGCTTGGTCGCGGCCTCGGGATACAGGCTGGACAGGTCGTCGCCCACCAGCCGGTCGCCCTGCCCCAGGCCGTAGACGATCTCCGTCACGCTGCCGCCCAGCGTCACCACCCGGCTGGGTTCGGCGGCATGAACCGCCGCCGCCACGACCCAGCCCAATGCAATTGCCAGCCACTTTTTCATCAACGGATCCTCAGGCGGCCAAGGGCGCGCCGCACAGGCTGACCATCAACTCGCGCCAGCCGGTCAGCTCCGGCTTGCCCGGCTTGCGTTCGCCGAAGAACTGCACGATCAGGTCGCCGTTGGCGGCATACACCTCCAGCGACGTCACCCAGCCGTCGGACGTGGGCTTGTTCACCACCCAGGCCGACGCGATGGCGGTCGTGTCCAGGTGCAGGTTGAACTTCGGGTCCAGCACGTTGTACCAGGGGCCGGTGCGGCGCAACTGCTCGACCGGGCCGCTATGGATCTGGATCATGCCGCGGTTGCCCACGAAGCACATGATCGACAGGCCCGATTCCGCCGCCGACTGCAGCATGCGTTCGACGGAATCAGCGGGCACGGGCTGCGCCAGGTCTTCGCCGGCCGCGGCCAGCGCCGCCAGGCGCGAGACCTTGAACTTGCGCAGCAGCGGGAAGAATTCGTGCGTGTCTTTCATGCCCAGCCAGGCCTCACGCCACCCCGCCGCGTCCTCGACCTGTTCGGCGTCGGTGGCCGGCGCGTAGGCGGTGGTTTCGGGCCATTGCGGATCGCCCGCGAACTTGGCGACAAGCGCGTCGTAGGCGGCGGCGTCCGTCGCTTCGGTGCGGTAGACCTTGTGCACGGCCACGCCGGCGGCATCGAAGAACTGCAAGCTATGGCGCCCGTCCTGCTGGACCGCCCAGGCGGACTTCCAGGCCGTGAAGAACACGCGCAGGTCGATATCGGGCCCCAGCACCAGGCCCACCGGGCCGTCGGCCTGGATGTCCAGGTATTCGCCGTGGCGTTCGTGCACGCACCAGTCGTTGCGCGTCAGCGCCATCACTTCGCCCAGCGTGCCCAGTTCGCGGAAGATGGCTTGCGGCGTGCCGTGCAGCGCCGTCGCCGTCACGCCGCCACAGCCGGCAGCGACCCATTCGGCTTCGGACACGCCCAGCGCCTGGGCCAGGTTGCGGGCGCGCAACCCGGGTTGCGAGGCCGCGAGTTCGTCGTTGCGGGCGCGCAGCGCTTCTGCGCGGGAGTTGAAATCTTGATTCGTCATCGTAGGCCCTCCGGCCGGAGCAAAGCATTCTTGAAAAACCGCCGCCGCCCGCCTGCGGGCAGCGGCGGCGCGAAATCAATACTGATAGGTCAGCGACACCCGCACGCTGCGGCCCGGTTCCGTGTACCAGTCCACCGTGCGCGGCAGCGCCTGGGTACCCGCGGTCGGCACGTTGATGGCCTCCCAGTACTTCTTGTCGAACAGGTTGAACACGCCCGCCTGCACCTGCAGCCCCTTCACCGCCGCGGGGCGCCAATAGCCCATCAAGTCCACCACACCGTAACCCGGGGCCTGGAAGTCGGCGTTGTCTGCCGCAGGCGGGCCATCGGGGTATTCGACCTTATCGCGCTTGAGCGCGGTGGTCAGCAAGGCGTCCACGCCCCATACGTCCCGGCCATAACCCACACCCAGAATGGCCTTCAACGGCGCCACCGAATTCAGATACTGCCCCGTGCCTTCATCCTTGCCCACGGTCCATGCCACCGAGCCCCAGGTGCGCCAACCCGGCGCGAACTTCCAATGCGCGCTGGCTTCGGCGCCGTAGATGCGGACCTTGGCGCGGTTCACATTGCCCGTGATGCCCAGCGGGTATTGCCCGGCCCAACCCGGCTGCCACTGCGGCGAATCGGGGCTTAGCGGCTGATTTGCATCAATAAAGTTCTGATAACGATTATCAAACAACGACACCGCAGCGCCCAGGTCGTCGGTGCCCATCTTGGCGCCCAATTCCCAACCCTTGCTGGTTTCCGGCTTCAGATAGGGATTGCCCACGCGCAGATAGGTTCCTGGCCCGCCGTAGTTGGTGTAGAGCTGGCTGGCGGTGGGCGCCTTGAATCCGTAGGCATACTGGGCGTAGAGGCTCAGCTGCTCCATCGCTTTCCAGGTGCCCAGCAGCTTCGGCGAGAAGCGGCTGCCGCTGTTGGACGGCGGCAAGGCGCCGGCGTTGGGATTGTTTTCGTAGCTGGCGGTCGACTGTGGCTTTTGCTCGTAGTGGTCGTAGCGCAGGGCCGGCATCACCGTGTAGCGACCGTCGGCGAAGCTGAACTCGTCCTGCACCCACAAGGCCCACTGGTTGCCCTTGGATTGCGGCACGTCGGCCTGGTTGGTGTGCAGCATGTCGCACGAACGCGGGCCGAAAAGCGCAGGCAGGCCCGGGCGCAACACGGGGCAATTGTCGTAGCCGCTGGAGTTCTGCTCGGTCTTGTTGCCGTACCACTCGCCGCCCACCGTCCACAGCTGCGACACCGAGGCGCCGCCCAGCCGTTTGGTCAGTTCGCCATTCACGCCAAACAGCGTCTGCTGGATGGAGTTGCTGCGCCCGTAGGGGCCGCTGGGAAAGCCGTAGCGGAAGGGGTCTCCGGGGATGATGTTCGCGCGGGAATCCACGCTGCGCACGCCGTCCAGGGAATTGTCCAGCCGCATGCGCTGCCAGTAGACGACGGCGGTCGCCGTGTCGATCAGGCTGCCTTCGCCAGGGGCCTTGTAGGAATAATCGAAGGACACGCGCTCGCGCTCGGTTTCCTTCTTCGTGCTGTTTTCGCCGTACAGGTAGCTGGTGCCCGCGCCCTGGTCGTACATGTTTTCGATGTCGGCGCGACGTTTGAAGTATTCGCCGGTCAGGCCGAACCGGTGGCCGCCTTCGACGCGCTGTTGCAGCTTCATCAGGAAGCTTTGCTGGTCGTAGTCTTCGGGGCTGGGCTGGCTGCGTTTGGGGCCATAGCCGCCGACGTCGCCACGGTTGTCGATGTCGTGGCCGTTGCGTACGCCGGCCTGCACCAGCCAGAAAGTGTTGCTGCGGATCTGGCCCGCCAATGCGGCGTTGGCGCCCCAGCTGGCGTCGGCCGAATCGTAGTCGGTCTTGGCCAGCGCGCCGAACGTCTTGCCGCCGGTCAGCAGGTCGGACGGGTCCAGCGTGTACAGGTCGGCAGTGGCGGACATGGCCCCGGAGCCGCCCCCGGTCGCATCCGCGCCGCGCACGATGTCCAGGCGCGACAGGCTGTTGAAGTCCACGGCCTCCAGGCCGCCCTTCACGCCGCGCGCGCCGTCGTCCAGCCACGGCAGGCGGATGCCGTCCACGCGCGTCAGCACGCGGTCCTGGTCCAGGCCGCGGATGTTGATGCTGTTGGTCGTCCGGTTGAAATTCACCCCCGCTTCGGCGCGCTTGCCCAGGTCGCTCCAGTTCTTGATCTGAAGATCGTCCATCTGCTTGCGGTCGGTGCTGGTTTCCCAGGCAGGGGTCACGACGGCGCCCTCGCCTTCCACCTGGACCGGCGTCAGCAGCGTCACGCCAGGCTGCGGCGCGGGCAGCAGCACAAACACGCCGGCGGTGCGTTCCTGCACGGCCAGGCCGCTGCCGGCCAGCAGCCGCGCGAAGCCTTCGCTCACGGAATACGTGCCCTGCAGCCCTGCCGTGCGGCGCTGCCCCACCAGCGTGGCATCGAACAGCACGGTCACGCCGGCGCTGTCGGCAAAGCGCGGCAAGGCCTCGGCCAGGGCGCCGGCCGGGATGCGATAGCCGCGCGCCGCAGCCTGTGCCGACGCCTGCGCGGTGGATTGCGCGTGCGCGGCGGCCAGCGGCAGCATGGCGCCGGACACGGCGGCGAACGCCAGGGCGGCATGCACGGCGCAAGTCAGGCGGGTCAGCCGGACCTGCGCGTCCGGAGCGGTTCGGGAGCCGCTTGCGCGGCCGGCGGTGAGATAAGCCATGGTCGTCCTTTCGATCCAACGGGTATCGGCATTCGTTTGCCTATACAGACCATGACCCTCGTGAATCGGGAATCGGACAGCTTGGGCGCCGGTATTTTGTAACAACGGAACATCACGCCGCGGATTGCCGCGGCCCGATGGTCACCCAATAGGCCGTGCGGTAGCGCACCTGCACCGGCAAGGTCGCGGGCAACGCGGCCAACACGGCATCGGTGTCGTTCAACTGGAAGGCGCCGGAGATACGCAGATGCGCGATTTCCGGATCGCAGCGCAGCACGCCCGAGCGGTACCGCCCCAATTCGGACGCAAAGGCGTCCAGGCGCAATTGATTGGCGTACAGCACGCCGCGCATCCAGTCGCCGGCATGCGGATCGGCAGGCGACGGCGCGGACACGCCGCCCTCGGTAAGGCTGCCTTGCTCGCCGGCCATCAGGCTCAGCATGCGGCCGGGATGCGCGCCGCTGCTGACGCGGACCTGCCCTTCCTGCACGCTGACCTGGCACTGCGCGCCGTCCTGGCGCACGCAGAATCGCGACGGCATCGCCTCGATATCGCCCAGGCTCGTGCGCACCACGAAGGGGCGCGGGTGGGGCGAGGCGTCCGCGACCGCATGCACGGCGATCTCGCCCGAACGCAGCCGGACCAGGCGGGTCGCGGCGTCGAACGCCACGTCGACGGCGCTGGCCGTATTCAGATGCAGGGTGGAGCCGTCGGCAAGCGCCACGTTGCGCCGCTCGCCCGGGCCGCTGCGGTAGTCGGCCGACCAGTCCAGGGGATCGGCGCGCCAGGCGGCCCAGCCCAGCGGGCCGGCCACCACCAGCGCCACCAACGCCTTCAAGGCCGCGCGCCGCTGCTGCAGTTCAGGCCGGTTCAGGGTGGCCATGCCGAGCGCCGCCGGGATCAGGCCGAAGCGTTCGTTCACGCGTTGCGCACGCTGCCAGGCGTACTCGTGTTCGGCTTTGCTGGCGCGCCACTGATCGCAGGCGTGGACGTCCGCATCGGTCGCGCGGCCCGAACTCAGGCGCAACAGCCACCGCGCCGCCTCGCGCGCCACGTTGCGTTCAACGGCGGGCAGTTCTGCGGCCGGCGCGCTCACATCACCGCCATGATGCATTGTTCGAATCCGCGGGTGATATAGCGGTGCACGGACCGCAGCGACACGTTCAGGCGCTCGGCGATTTCGCCGTGGCTCAGCCCTTCCAGCTGCGCCATCAGGAACGCCTGGCGCGCCGGCAGCGACAGGCCGGACAGCATTTCGTCGATCTCTTGCAGCGTCTCCAGGATGATCAGGCGATGTTCGGCGGACGGCGCCACCGCTTCCGGCATCAGCGCCAGCGCTTCCAGATACGCGTCTTCGACCGAACGGCGCCGGTGGTGGTTCAGCAGCAGGCGTTTGGCGATCGTCGTGAGGTAGGCGCGCGGTTCGCGCAAGGCGTCCAGCTCGTGGCGGTGCCGCAGCACGCGAACGAAGGTGTCCTGGGCCAGATCGGCCGCATCGAAGGTATTGCCCAATTTCGCGCGCAACCAGTTGTGCAGCCATCCATGATGAGTGCGGTACAAAAGTTGAACGGCGTCGCCTGAAGCGAGCACAGGGTTCGGCACGACGGGCTCCCAGAACGCTATACACAAATAGAAATCAATCTCATTCTAAATGCAAAACCATGATTCCGGTCAAGTCCGCGCCAGATTCTGTGGCGGCGATATGATGGGGACAGACCGGGCGGCACTCCGCGGCCCTTCCCTTGCAGGCAGCCTCCCATGTTCTATAGCGTCTTGAAATTCATCCACGTGATCGCCGTGATCCTGTGGGTCGGCGGCATGCTGTTCGCGCACTGTTTCCTGCGGCCGGCGGCCGCGCAGTTGGAACCGCCCGCGCGCCTGAAGCTGATGGCGTCGGTGCTGGGCCCCTTTTTGAACGCCGTGCTGGCGGCGATCGTGCTGATCCTGCTGACGGGCGTCTCGATGATCGGGCAGGAAGCCAGCCAGGCCGTGCGCACGGGCGGCGCCTTCTTCATGCCGCTGGCCTGGACGCTGATGGCCGGCGGCGGGATCGTGATGATGGCCATCTTCGGCCATATCCGGTTCGCGCTCTATAAGCGCCTTGCCGCCGCCGTGGCCGCGTCCGATTGGCCCAAAGGCGGCCAGGCCATGGCGGGCATCCGCCGCTGGGTCAGCGTGAATCTGGTGCTGGGCATCGCCATCGTGGCCATCGTCTTCCTGGTCTAGCGCTTGGGCGCCCCCTTTCGGGATTGACAAGCCCCCGGGCGGATACCATCCGCGGCCGCCACCTATCGGCCAAGCAGCGACTGGTATCGGGATTCTTTCGGCTGGTGCAATACCCCGTACATGCGCAGTGGCCACACTGCGCATGACTCTCGCGGGTCACGTCAACAACGACAAGGGATTCCCCATGATCAAACGTGCATTCCACCTGGCCGCCCTCGGCCTGTTCGCCACCTCGTTCGCGGCCCAGGCCGCTGCGCCCATCGACAACAGCGCCCTGGACAAACCGGAGTTCCGCGCCCACAAGGCGACCTACGGCGTGGTCTACCGCCTGCCGCAGGACGTCAACGCCGTCCTGGACGCCAAGATCACCGGCACGCTCAAGCAGGACCTGCTGGCGCTGGGCCTGAAGACCGAGGCCGAAACGCCCAACATGCCGCACGTGACCGTGGTCCATATCCACAGCGCCGACCCCGAGACGCCTGCACGCATGCTGCGCGCGCTGCCCAAGCCGCCCGCCCCCTTGCAGGTCACCTTGAAGACCTTCTACCCGACCGAAGCCGCCAAGGGCGCGGGCCACCCCTGGTGGCTGGACCTGGGCGTCGTCAAAAGCGGCCAGGGCTTCGAAGACATGATGCGCTACAACACGGTGACGACCGCCGCGCTGGCCCCCTTGCGCGACGGCCCGCTGCCGCGCGTGACGGGCCCCGTCTACGCCAAGATGGGCGACGCGGGCAAGGACCTGGTCAAGACGATGGGCGTGAGCGGCGTCAACATCATGCAGGACGGCAAAGAGGTGCGCGCGCATAACCCGCACACCACGCTCGTCTACAGCATGGCGATCTACGACGCCCGCCTGCAGGACGCCATGAAGCAGGAGTCCGACAAGTTCAACGCCGTGCTGCCCGACGGCATCAACACCACGTTCAAGGACGTGTCCATCGTCGAAATCGGCTTTGCCGGCAACGTCGTGCGCGAGATCTATCGCGTCAGCCTGGAAGACGGCTCGGTCATCGACGTGGCGACGGGCAAGAAGGTCGGCTCCTAAGCCGGCCGGGCTGCAGGAGCGCCCGCGCGTTCCTGCAGCACCTCGCGGATCTGGTCGCGCAGCCACGCCTGCTGCGGCGACGTGTGCTGGCGGCGCGCCCACACCATCACGAACTCGATCTTGCGCAGACGCGCGGGCAACTCCAGCACCGCCAACGGAAAGTGCCGGCTGTGCGCCTGCGCCACGCTGGCGGGCATGGTGGTGGCGTAGTCGGTGTCCAGCAACACGTAGGGCGTGATGCCGAACCCCGACAGGTAGGCCGAGAATTCCAGGCGCGCGGCATCGGGCTTCAAGGCACGGTCGAAGTTGGTCTCCCGGCCGTACATCTGCGCGAAGGCGAACCACTTGATGGCGGACAGGTCGGCCAGCGTCAGCGCCTTGCGGCCCGCCCACGGATGCCGCGCAGACACGACGCAGACGCGCCGGTCGCGCAACAGGGTGTCGCGGTGAAAACGCGCCGGCACCTTGCCGAACAGGCCGATGGCGATGTCCAGCCGCTCCGCGTCCAGATCGTCGGGCACGAAATCGCCGTGCACCGACTGGAAGCGCAGCGTGATGCCCGGCGCCAGGCGATGCAGCCTTTCCAGCAAGGGCGCGGCCAGCAGGATTTCACTGTGCGCGCCGGTGCCGATATTGACGACGCCGCTGGCCCGCGCGGGGTCGAAGGCTTCGGGCGGGCGCAGCGCCGATTCGATCTGCGCCAGCGCGTCGTGCACCGCGGCGTGCAACTCCAGCGCCCGCTCGGTCGGAATGAAGCGCCCTTTCACCACCACCAGCAGCGGGTCTTCCAACCGGCGGCGCAAGCGCGCCAGGTCGCGGCTGATGGCCGGCTGCGTCTTGTGCAGCACGGCCGAACTGGCGGTGGCGCTGCGCGTGCGCATCAGCACGTCGAAGGTCAGCAGCAGGTTCATGTCCAGCCGCCGCAGATAGGGCAAGGGTTGCGTGTCGCTCATCCCCCAATCCTATGCGTACCAAGCATGAATGAAAAGTCGTATATCTATTTCGGTATAGCCTGCTTGCGCGCCCGGCATTGGGCAGCGGGCAGCCGCCAGTCTACAGTCGCCGGCAGATCGGGCATTTCGCACCCGACAGCTGGAGACTTCCGCAATGGGCCCCTCACGCCTGATCGCCGCGCCCTGGCGCGCGGCCTCCCCCCGCCGCTGGCTGCTGGCTGCCGGCGCCGTCCTGACCGGGGCCGCGCTGGCGCTGGGCGCCTTGCAGCCGGCCGCCGCCGCCGACTTCCCGGCACGCCCGATTACGCTGGTGGTGCCTTTCCCTGCCGGCGGCACGCCCGACATCCTGGCGCGCATCCTGAGTGAAAACCTGGCGCGCCGCCTGGGTCAGCCGTTGATCGTGGAAAACCGCGCGGGCGCGGGCGGCAACATCGGCGCGCAGGCCGTGGCGCGCGCAGCGCCCGACGGCTACACGCTGCTCATGTGCGCGTTCGGCTGCACGGTCGCCCCGTCGCTTTATCAGCCCGCCCCCTACGACATCGTCAAGGACTTCGCGCCTGTCGCGATGATCGGCACGGTGCCCAGCGTGCTGGTCGTCAACCCGCAGGTGCCGGCCAAGACGCTGCCCGAACTGCTGGCCTACGCCCGCGCCAACCCCGGCAAGCTGAATTCGGCCTCGTCCGGCGTGGGCGGGTCGGCCCATCTGGCCACGGAATTGCTCAAGCAGCGCGCCGGGATCGACCTGGCGCACATCCCCTACAAGGGCGCGGGCCAGGTGGCGGCCGACCTGCTGGGCGGACAGGTCGACATGTATTTCGACAATCTGCCGGCGTCGCTGGCCAACATCCGCGCGGGCAAGCTGCGCGCACTGGCCGTGGCCAGCCGCCAACGCGCGCCCGCCATCCCGGACGTGCCGACCTTCGCGGAAAGCGGCGTGCCCGATTTCCTGATCACGCCCTGGTTCGGCGTCATGGCGCCGGCCCGCACGCCGGACGCCACGCTGGCCGCGCTGCATGACGCGTTCACCGATGCGCTGGCCGCGCCCGACGTCGCCGCCAAGATGCGCGAACTGGGCGTGGAGACCGCCGCCGGATCCCGCCAGGCGCTGGGCGAATTCGTCACCGCCGAAACCGCGCGCTGGAAGAATGTGATCCAGGCCAACCACATCAAGGCCGAGTGATGGCGGCGGACCAGGCGGCCTTGGACGGCGCGGGCGCGCCGCCCCCGATCCGGTTGCGCGACATGGGGTCTTTCCACGTCGGCGGGCACGATGTCCGGCTGTCGGGCTTGCCCTGCCGCGAGGTCGTCATGGCCGAAGGCGGCCAGCCCGTCTCGCTGGACCCGAACGGCACCTATCGCGTCGAGCAGATGTATGCGCAGTATTTCCTGGCAGAACCCGCAAGCGGCCGCCCGCCGCTGGCTTTCTGGCATGGCGGCGGCATGACGGGCGCGGCGTGGGAAACCACGCCGGACGGCCGCGAAGGCTGGCTGAACGCCTTCCTGCGGCGCGGCTGGGACGCCTACCTGTGCGACGCGGTGGAGCGCGGCCGCGCGGGCTACGCGCTGGTGCCCGAGATCTGGCCCGAAGCTCCCATCGTGCAAACGCGGGAAGACTGCTACACGCGGTTCCGCATCGGCCGCCCGGACACGCGCCCCGGGCCGGACAGCGCCTATCCCAACACGCAGTTCCCCGTCGCCGCATTCGACCGCCTGGCCGCCCAGATGGTGCCGCGCTGGGTCCACACCGACGCGGCCATCCTGCAGGGCTATCTGGCGCTGCTGGAACGCGTGGGGCGGATGATCATCGTCTGCCATTCGCAGGCAGGCGTCTTCGGCATCCGCGCGGCGCAGGCCCGGCCCGACCGGGTACGCGCCGTGGTGGCGCTGGAGCCGGCCAGCATCCCCTTGCTGGCGCCGGAGGCCGACTACCGCACGCCGACGCTGATCGTGATGGGCGACAACATGGACACCGACCCGCGCTGGCCGCGGATGCGGGCGCGGGTGCAGGACTTCGCGCGTCGCTACCCCTGCGTCACCGTGCTGTCCCTGCCCGATCAGGGCATCACCGGCAATTCGCACATGCTGATGATGGACCGCAACAGCCTCGCCCTGGCCGGGCGCGTGCATGACTGGCTGATGGACCTGCCGCCGGGCTGACGCAATACTGCCATTTCGTGGCAGCATTACGGCATCCGATTCCGTCGTCCTGCCCCATGTCCCGCACCGAACGTCTGCTGGAGCTGCTCCAGACCCTGCGCCGCCACCGCCTGCCCGTCAGCGGCCAGCGGCTGGCCGCCGAAATGGGCATCAGCCTGCGCACGCTCTACCGCGACATCGCGACGCTGCAATGCCAGGGCGCCGAGATCGAAGGCGAGCCCGGTGTGGGCTACGTGCTGCGCCCCGGATTCATGCTGCCGCCCCTGATGTTCAGCACCGAAGAGATCGAAGCCCTGGTGCTGGGCACGCGCTGGGTGGCGGGCCGCTCGGACGAACGCCTGGGGCTGGCTGCCCGCAATGCGCTGGCCAAGATCGGCGCGGTGCTGCCGCAGGAACTGCGCGACGAACTGGACGCCATTCCGTTGCTGGTGGCCCCTAGCTCCAGCGACGTCATCGACCGGGTCGACGTGGCGCTGATCCGCCAGGCGATCCGCAGCGAACGCAAGCTGGAAATCCAGTATCGCGACGACAAGGGGTCGGATTCCGCCCGCGTGATCTGGCCCTTTGCGCTGGGCTTTTTCGACAGCGTGCGGCTGGTCATGGCCTGGTGTGAACTGCGCCAGGATTTCCGGCATTTCCGCACCGACCGCATCGCCGCCGTGAGCGCGGGCGACCGCTACCCCCGGCGGCGCCACGCCCTGTTGAAAGAGTGGCGTGCCATCCACCAGGAACCAAAAAAATCCTGATGCACACTACTGCCAAAAACTGACAGTACCCCTGCCTAACATGAGCGCATCAACCACCAGGAGCGCATCATGTCCGACACCAACTACGTCCTCTTCTACGTCGAAAAGCCCCAGGCCAGCGCGGCGTTCTACAGCGCGCTGCTGCAACGCCAACCTGTCGAGAACTCGCCCACTTTCGCCCTCTTCGTGCTGGATTCCGGCCTGAAGCTGGGATTGTGGTCGCGCTACACCGTGGAACCGGCCGCGGCCGGCCGCGGCGGCGCGTCCGAACTGGCCTTTGCCGTGGCGGACCCCGGCGTCGTCGACCAGCGCCATCGGGAATGGAGCCTGCGCGGCCTGCCCATCCTGCAAGCCCCCACCGACGCGGATTTCGGGCGCACCTTCGTTGCGCTCGATCCTGACGGGCATCGCCTGCGCGTGTTCTCGCTTGCCCCCGAGCTGGCCGCGCCAAACGAACGCACTGCGGCGGCCCAGGCCAGTTGATCCCAGCGCGGGCCCGTCGATAGTCCGAACGGGCCCGCGCCCCGATTCACTGCGCCGCCGAATACAGGTCGGTCATGAACTGCGTGGACTTGATGCCGGTGCCGGTCAGCAGCACCACCGTGCGTTCACCCGCCTGGATCGCGCCGCGCGCCTGCAGCACGTCCAAGGCCGCCGCCGCCGTGGCGCTGGTCGGTTCGGCGTACAGGCCGGACATCGCCAGCCGCCGCACTGCCGCCACGATATCCGCCTCCGGCACCGCCACCGTCTGTCCGCCGCTGGCCCGCACGGCCTGCAACACCTCCCGCAAGCGCACCGGGTGCTTGATGGCCGTGCCTTCGGCCACGGTGGGCAGCACCTCGCGCGGCACGGCGCTGTCCACGCCCGCCTGGAAGCTGGCGTCCACCGGCGAACAATTCAGCGGCTGCGCCACGAACAGCTTGGGCAGCCGGCGGATCTGGCCGGCCGCCAGCAGTTCGGCGAACCCGATGGCGCAACCCAGCACGTTGCTGCCCGCGCCCGCCGGGATCACGATGTTGTCGGGGGCCTGGAAACCGAAGTCTTCCCACATTTCGTAGGCGATGGATTTGGTGCCTTGCAGGAAGAACGGCTGCCAGTTGTGGCTGGCGTAGAAGATGTCTTGCAACGCACGGATGGCTTCGGTCTGCGAATTCTCGCGCGGGCCTTCCACCAGGCGCACGTCGGCGCCGAACGCGCGGATCTGCGCCACTTTGGCGATGGACGTGTAGGCAGGCGCGAAAATGGTGACGCCCATGCCCGCCGCCGCGCCGAAGGCCGCGATGGCCGCGCCGCCGTTGCCGGAGCTATCCTCGGCCACGGCCGGTATGCCGATCTGGCGCAGCCACGACAGCATGACCGCCGCGCCGCGGTCCTTGAAGCTGCACGTGGGGTTGAACCATTCCAGTTTGAAATGCGGGCGCAAGCCGCCCCAGGCGCGCTCGACCATCGGCGTGCCGCCCTCGCCCATCGATACCGGCGTCGCGATGTCCTGCGGCAAAGCGGCGCGATAGCGCCAGATGGAGCGGTCGCGCGTATCGATATCGTCGCGGGATATCCCCGGCAACGGCGAGATCATCAGCGGGGTTTGCGCGTCGGAGCACCAGCGGGCATCGGTGATCGGGTAGCGTTGGCCGGATAGCGGGTCCACATAGCAGGGTTGCGACATGATGTAGGCAGGCAAGGCAGGAAAGCCGCCAGTCTAGGCCGGGCGAGCATCGAAGCGTTGCAATATCATGTTGCGGAAAACGCAATGGAGAATCCGCATGGAACGAGGCGCGCTATGGGAATACCAGGTGTTCTGCGCCGTGGCTGAACGCCAGAGCTTCGTACTGGCCGCCCGCGCGCTGGGCGCCTCGCCCAGCGCCGTGACGCGGGCCGTGCAGTCATTGGAGCGCCAGGTGGGCGCGCAACTGCTGTTGCGCAGCAAGAGCAGCGTCGTGCTCACTCCGCAGGGCGAAAGCTATTTCCAGTCGGCGCGCGAGCTGCTGCGGCTTGAGGCGCAAGCGCGCGACGACTTGCAGGACGTCGAGGGCGGCGCCCAGGGCCGCCTGCGCTTTTCGGCGCCCGACCTGCTGGGCGTGGTCCTGCTGCCGGCCGTGCTGCGCCAGTATGCGGACGCGCATCCCGGCGTCAGCATGGACATCCTGTACACCGACAAATGGGTAGACCCGATCGCCGAAGGCCTGGACTTTGCGATCCGAGGCGGTTTTCCAGCGTCCAGCGACCTGCTGGGCGCGCGCCTGTGGCCATACGACCGGCTGCTGTGCGCCAGTCCGGACTACGTGCGCCGCATGGGCCTGCCCCGCGAACCCGAAGACCTGAAGTCGCACCGCCTGGTGATGCACACCGGGCCGCGCGTGCTGAAGGACTGGCACCTGCGGCAAGACAAGCGCATCTTGCGGCTGCACGCCGAACCCGCCGTGCGCGTCAGCAGCGGCAGCGGCTTGATGGCGATGGTGCTGCAAGGCATGGGGATCGCGCGGCTGGCGGACTGGGCCGCGCAGCCCGAGATCGAGCGCGGGGCGCTGGTACGGGTATGTCCAGGTTATACCGTGACCTCCGCCCAAGGCGCCGCGCCGCAAATGCATGCGGTGTACGCGTCGCGCTCGCTGCCGGCCCGCGCCCGCGCGATGCTTGCGGCGATCCGGCAATGCGGCAACGGCCCGGGGCGCTAGCGCCCCGGGCCCGTCTTCACTGCGCTGGCTACCCTTGCCGACTACCCTTGCCGACTACCCGCGCTGGCTGCGCGTTTGCAGCACCACGGTTTCGCCGCGCTTCTTGAACAACAGGAAATACAGCGCCGCCAGGATCAGCAGGAACGGCACGCCGAAGGCCAGCGTCATCTTGAACACGCCGGTGAACGCCGTCGTGATCAGGATCGCCAGCATCGCGACCGCGCCCAGCAACGTCAGCGCCGGAAAGCCGGGCATCCTGAACGACAGCGCGGCGCCCCCTTCGCGCGCCCAGCGGCGGCGGAAGAAGTAATGCGTGACGAAGATCATCATCCAGGTGAACAGCGCGCCGAACATCGAGATGGCCATCATCAGCGTGAACGAGGTCTCCGGATACAGCGCATTGAGCACCGCCGCGATGGCGATGCCGCTGGTTGACAGCAGCAGCGCGTTCAGCGGCGTGCCGCTGCGCGTCAGCCGACCCAGCACGGATGGCGCGTGCCCGGCGCGCGACAGGCTGAACATCATTCGCGTCGTGATGTAGAGCTGGCTGTTCATGGCCGACAGCGCCGCCACCAGCACGATGAAGTTGATGACGCCCGCGGCGCCAGGGATGTCCAGCGCCTGCATCACCTTCACGAACGGGCTGCCGCCCTTGCCCGCTTCATCCCACGGCACGATGGCCAGGATCAGCGCCAAGGTCAGCAGGTAGAAAACGACCAGCCGGACGATGGTGGCGCGGAACGCCTTCTTGACGGCGCGTTCGGGATCCTCGGCTTCGCCCGCGGCCACCGCGATCATCTCCACGCTCAGGTAGCTGAAGATCGAGATCACCACGGCGATCCACATGCCCCACACGCCATTCGGGAAGAACCCGCCATGCGAGGTGTACAGCGCCGTGCCGTACTGCGGATTGCCCCAGACCACATAGGCCCCCAGGATGATGAAGGCCACGATCGCCGTGATCTTGATCGTCGAGAACCAGTATTCGATGGTGCCGAAAGCCTTGACGCTCATCGCGTTGATGAAGATCAGCGCCGCTGAAAACACGCATACCCATTGCCAACCGGGCACCGCGGGGAACCAGTACTTCATGTATTCGGCCACCGCCGTCACTTCGGTGCCCACCGCCAGCACCACGCAGGACCAGTACGCGTAGCGCACCAGGAACCCCGCCAGCGGGCCGACGTAGTGCTCGGCATAGGCGCCGAAAGAACCGGACGTGGAATGCGCCACCGTCATTTCGGCCAGGCAGCCCATCAGCAGCAGCGTGATCAGCCCGCCGATGGCGTAGCTGATGATCACGCTGGGGCCGGCGAACCCGATGGCGAACTTGCTGCCCAGGAACAGGCCGGTGCCGATCGCCCCGCCGATGGCGATCATGCTCATCTGGCCCGAGGTCAAGCGCCGCTTGAGCCCCTTTTCACGTTCGGCGATTTCGCCGAACCCTTGTTGTTGCCGCATTGTCTCCTCCTTGTACTGCGCTCTCTTCATGGATGTAAGGCCGGTTTGGCCTGCGCGATAAGGCAACGCTTCGGGGCGCTCAGGTCACGGCGGACCGTTGCTTGAACTCAGGCTGGTCCCAGGCGCGGCTGTCCAGCACGTCCTTCAGGATATCCACTGCGTCCCACACGTCGGCATAGCCGAAGTACAGCGGCGTCAGGCCGAAGCGCAGCACCTCGGGTTCGCGGTAATCGCCGATCAGGCCGCGCGCGATCAGCGCCTGCATCACCTCGTAGCCATTGGGATGGCGGAAGCTGACGTGGCTGCCGCGATCGGCGTGCTTGCGCGGCGTGACGAGCGTAAGCGGATGGCCCTCGCAGCGTTCCTCGACCAGCGCGATGAACAGGTCGCCCAAGGCCAGCGATTTGCTGCGCACTTCGGCCATGTCCGCCTCGTGGGCCACGTCCAGGCCGCATTCCACCAGCGACAGCGACACGATGGGCTGGGTGCCGCACAGGTAGCGGCGAATGCCGCCGGCCGGCTCGTAGGCAACGGCCATGTCGAACGGGCGCGTGTGGCCCCACCAGCCCGACAGCGGCTGCCAGAAGTCCTTGGTGTGGCGCGGCGCCACCCAGATGAAGGCGGGCGAACCCGGGCCGCCGTTCAGGTACTTATAGGTGCAGCCGACGGCGAAGTCGGCGTTGGCGCCATTCAAGTCCACCGGCACCGCGCCCGCGGCATGCGCCAGGTCCCAGATGGTCAGCGCGCCGCGCTCATGCGCCAGCGCGGTCACGGCGGCCATGTCGTGCATCTGGCCGCTGCGGTAGTTCACGTGCGACAGCAGCATCACGGCGACGGATTCGTCCAGCGCCTTGTCCAGCGGCAGCGTCTCGTCGATCAGGCGCATCTCGTAGCCCTGCTGCAGCAGGTCGATCATGCCCTGGATCATGTAGAGATCGGTCGGGAAGTTGTCGCGTTCGGACAGGATGACGCGGCGCGTCGGCTGCTTGCCCTGCTGGATGCGCAGCCCGGCGGCCAGCGCCTTGAAAATGTTCAGCGACGTGGTGTCGGTGACCACCAGCTCGCCCTCGCGCGCGCCCAGCAGGCTGCCCAGCTTGTCGCCCAGGCGGGCGGGCAATTCGAACCAGCCGGCGGTGTTCCAGCTGCGGATCAGGCCCGTGCCCCATTCCTGGGTGATGACCTCGGCAGCGCGGGCGGCGGCAGCCTTCGGGCTGACGCCCAGCGAATTGCCGTCCATATAGAGCACGCCGGGCGGCAGCGCGAAGCGCGCCTTCAGGGGGGCCAGGGGGTCTTTCCGGTCTGCGGCGACGCAGTCTTCACGCGTAGTCATGCAATGCTCCTTCGGGCAATGTCCTGCAAACAGGATAGCAGCGCCAATGAGCCGAAATATTGCAAATCCGGGCGTGGCTTACCCTAGGATTCCGCAGTAAATTGCACGAAACCCGAATTTTCAGAATTGGATTGCCCCATGCAACTCGACGCGATAGACCAGCGCATCCTGTACCGGCTGCAAGAGAACGGCCAGCTCAGCAACCAGGACCTGGCCGAACAGGTGGCGCTGTCACCCTCGGCCTGCCTGCGCCGCGTGCGGGCGCTGGAGGAAGGCGGGATGATCCGGCAGTACCGGGCAGTGCTGGACGCCGAGAAGCTGGGATTCGAGCTGGAGGCCATTGTCCACGTGTCGCTGGACCAATCGCGCCCGGGCTGGCACGAGGCGTTCCTGGCCGGCATCGCCGCCCACGACGAGATCACCGAAGCCAGCATCGTGACGGGCGCCTCCAACTACATCCTGACGGTGCGCACGCGCAACCTGTCGGCGTTTTCGCAGTTCGTGGAAGACAAGCTCAGCAAGATCGCAGGGGTGCGCGACCTGTGTTCGCATATCGTCATGCGCAAAGTGAAAGACCGGGGCGGCATGCTGCCGCTGGCCAGCTGGCGCTGACGGCACCCGCGGGCGGCCGGGCGGACGCCCCGCGCCCCGTTCAGGCGGGCGTGCCGTAGCGCAGGAAACCGAATACCGTGACGAAATGGCAGGCAGACCCGCCCATCACGAACAGGTGCCAGATCCCGTGGGCGTGGCGCCAGCGCTTGTCGTTCACGTAGAACAGCGTGCCCACCGTGTACGCGGCCGCCCCCGCCAGCAGCCAAGCCAGGCCCGCGGACGACAGCGCGCCGGCGATCGGGGCGGCGAACATCACCCCCAGCCAGCCCATCGCCAGGTACAGCGGCAAGGCCGGCGCCGCGCCGCGCGCCCACCAGAGCTCGCGGCTGATGCCGATGGCGGCCAGCAGCCAGATGGCCACGCCCATCGCCGCGCCCCACCCGTGCTCCACCGGCCCGAACGCCAGCGGCGTATAGGTCCCGGCGATCAGCAGGTAGATGGCGCAATGGTCCGCCTTGGCCCAGCGGGCCTTGTTGCGGCCCCGGGTGCAGTGGTACAGCACCGACGAGGCATAGACGGCGATCATCGATGCCGCGAACACCGCGCAGCTGACGATCTGTTTCGTGTCCACCTTCAGTTCGGCCGCGCGCGAGATCAGCCAACCGGACGCCCCCACCGCCAGCGCCAGGCCGGCCAGGTGCGTGGCGCCATTGAACCGTTCGCCTTCGTACATAGAGAGCCCCCAGGACACCGGATGCCCGGTGTCCCCCATCATGTTCCCGTCCTGTGACAATCTGAGGTCAGGCCCGGCCCTGGCGCCCGGCGTTCAGGCGATGAAATCCACGGCGGCGGGAAAGCCTTCCACCGCGCGCGCCGCCAGGATGGCGCGCTGCACCGCGATCGCCATGGCTTCCGCCGCCATGACGCCCAGCAGCATCACATTGCCCGGCTTGCCGGAGGCGCCGGTGCCCAGCGCGAAGATCGTGTCGCCGTCCATCATCGTGTGGATGGGGTTGATGGTGCGGGCCAGGCCATCGTGGGCCATGCCGGCGATCTTCTGCGCCTGCGCCTTGGTCAGCGTGGCATCGGTGGCGACCACGCCGATGGTGGTGGCGGTGCCGGGGCGCATCGAATTGGGCAGGTCGCCCGCCAGGATGGCCGCCCGCGTATCCAGCAGGTGCTTGCCGTCCGGCGTGCGCGCGCCGGCCAGGATGCGCCCGGTCGCGGGATCCAGCACGTCGCCCACCGCGTTCACGGCCACGATCGCGCCCACGGTCACGCCCGCCACCGTCAGCGACGCGCTGCCGATGCCGCCTTTCATGGCGCGCTTGGCGCCGTACAGCTTGCCCACGGTGGCGCCGGCGCCGGCCCCGACGTTGCCTTCCTGCGGGGCGGCAGTGGTGGCCGACTTGCAGGCCTGGTAACCGGCCGCCGCATCCGGCCGGACGGAGGCGTCGCCCACGCCCAGGTCGAACAGGATGGCGGCCGGCACGATGGGCACGTGCGCCACGCCCACATCGAAGCCGATCTTCTTTTCTTCCAGATAGCGCATGACGCCCGTGGCGGTGTCCAGGCCGAACGCGCTGCCGCCCGACAGCACGATGGCGTGCACCTTTTCCACCATGTTCACGGGATTGAGCAGATCGGTCTCACGGGTGCCGGGCGCGGCGCCGCGCACATCGACGCCACCCGTGGCGCCCGCCTCGGCGATGATGACCGTGCAGCCGGTGGGACGGCGGGTATCGGTGTAGTGGCCCACGCGCAACCCGGACACCTGCGTGATGCTGCCTCCCCCGGGCGTCAGCCGCAAGCCGTTGGCGCCCTGCGCGGGCATCACCCCGGCAAACGCCGCCGCGCCCGCAGCCGCCATCATGAACGCCCGCCTGTTCCATTGCTGTT
The DNA here is from genome assembly GCF_057314935.1 of Achromobacter sp. NCBI lineage: Bacteria > Pseudomonadati > Pseudomonadota > Betaproteobacteria > Burkholderiales > Alcaligenaceae > Achromobacter > Achromobacter sp. The sequence goes on along the minus strand of NZ_DBHKZA010000008.1, from coordinate 22,709 downwards.
CCACGCCGATCTCCCTCGCTTTGCCGATTGATTGCGCCCGGCGCAGGTCGCGCCGGGCGGGGTAGCCATATGACTTGCAGCTATATTTTTACTATTCCTTATGCTTTGTGGAAAAATAGGCGCGTTGTTAGAGTGCGGCTACGCCGGAGGGTATTGCACACCCGCAAGCTCTCCAGAATGACACCGATCATCCGTGGAGCATTGCCATGAAACTCTTCCGCTCGCTGTTCATCGCCGGCCTTATCCAGGCCGCCGCCCTGACCGCTGCCCACGCCCAGTCCGGCCTGGACCAGATCAAATCCGCCGGCACGTTCAAGATCGGCACCGAAGGCACCTACGCCCCCTTTACCTTCCACGACGCATCGGGCCAGCTTACCGGTTTTGACGTGGACATTGGGCGCGCCATCGCCGAACGCCTGGGCGTGAAGGCCCAATTCGTCGAAGGCAAATGGGACGGCCTGATCGCGGGGTTGGACGCCAAGCGCTACGACGCCGTGATCAACCAGGTCGGCATCACCGACGCGCGCAAAGCCAAGTATGACTTTTCCGATCCCTATATCTCGTCGGCAGCGGTGCTGATCGTGCGCGACGACAACACCACCATCAAGTCATTTGCCGACCTGAAGGGCAAGAAGTCAGCCAACACGCTGACCAGCAACTTCGGCAAGCTGGCGCAAAGCCACGGCGCGGAAGTCGTCGCCGTGCAGGGCTTTAACGAAGCCATCGACCTCTTGACCTCGGGCCGCGTGGAAGCCACGGTCAATGACAACCTGTCGTTCCTGGACTTCAAGAAACAAAAGCCCAACGCAAAGGTGAAGATCGCCGCCACGGACAAGACGGCCGAATTCAGCAACTCCGGCGTGCTGATCCGCAAGGGCAACCCCGAACTGCAAGCCGCCATCAACAAGGCGCTGGCCGACATCAAGGCCGACGGCACCTACAAGACCATTTCGGTCAAATACTTCGGCACGGACCTGTCGGCGCAGTAAGCGGCAGGCACGCACATGACGCTACCCTCCTGGCTGCAAGCCGTCATCCCCGATTGGCTGCTGGCGCAAATCGGGTCATGGGCCGTGCCGGCCTGGGTGCAGCTGATGGCCGACTCGTTCTGGCCGCTGCTGCACGCCGGGCTGGTCTTCACGGTGCCCCTCACGCTGATGTCGTTCGCGCTGGGGCTGGCGTTGGCGTTCCTGGTGGCGTTGATCCGGCTGTTCGGCCCGGCGCCGCTGGTCGCGGTGGTGCGCTTCTATGTCTGGCTGATCCGCGGAACGCCGTTGCTGGTGCAGCTGTTCGTGATTTTCTACGGCCTGCCCAGCGTGGGCATCGTGCTGGATCCGCTGCCCGCCGCGCTGATCGGCTTCACGCTGAACGTGGGCGCCTACAACTCGGAAGTCATCCGCGGCGCCATCGAATCCATCACCAAGGGCCAGTGGGAAGCGGCGTATTCGCTCAGCATGACGCGCGGCCAGGCGCTACGCCGCACCATCCTGCCGCAAGCGGCGCGCGTGGCGGTGCCGCCCCTGTCGAACTCGTTCATCGCGCTGGTCAAGGACACGTCGCTGGCTGCGGTGCTGACCGTGCCCGAAATCTTCCAGGCCGCGCAACGCATCGCGGCCGTCACCTATGAGCCGCTGATCCTCTACACCGAGGCGGCGCTGATCTACCTGGTGTTCAGTTCCGTCCTGTCCGCCGCGCAAGTCCGCCTGGAAAAGCGCTTTGGCCAGCACGCCGTGTTTTCCGAGAAAAGCCGATGATCCGCCTGCAGAAAATCGAAAAGTCCTTTGGCGGCAACCCGGTGCTCAAGCAAGTGGACGTGAGCATCGCCGAAGGCAGCGTCACCGCCTTGATCGGCCCGTCGGGCAGCGGCAAGAGCACCTTGCTGCGCTGCGTGAACCTGCTGGAGGTGCCCGACCGCGGCACGCTATCCATCGGACCGGAAACAGTTGAATTCGAGCCCGGACGGAAGCTGGCGCGCGAACAGGTGCAGCGCGTGCGCAAGCAGACCGGCATGGTGTTCCAGAACTTTCAGCTGTTTCCGCACCAGACGGTGATCGGCAATGTGATGGAAGGCTTGCTGACCGTGCAGAAGTGGCCGCTGGACCGCGCCCGCGCGCGCGCCGAGGAATTGCTGAAGAAGGTCGGCATGGCCGAAAAGGCCGACGCCTGGCCCGCCAACCTGTCGGGCGGCCAGCAGCAACGCGTGGCGATTGCCCGCGCGCTGGCGCCCGCCCCGCGCGTGCTGCTGTGCGACGAGCCGACCTCTGCGCTGGACCCGGGCCTGGCGGCCGAAGTGGTGGATGTGCTGCGCCAGTTGGCCACGGAAGGCATGACCATGCTGATGGCCACGCACGACCTGCGCCTGGCCGCCAGCGTCTCGCGCGAAGTGGTGTTCCTGCTGGACGGCGTCGTCGTGGAATCCGGCGAGTCCCGGGCGATCTTCTCGCACCCCGCAGACCCGCGCACCGCCACGTTCATCTCGACCCTGACGCAGGACGCGGCGACGTAGGCCGGGCCGCCGCCCGATCATTTGGGCGGCAGGTTCCCCGCCGGGTCGACCGCCTGGCCGTCATAGCGCAACTCGAAATACAAGCCCACCTGCTTGCTGTCGCTGTTGCCCATTTCGGCGATCTTCTGCCCCTGCTTCACGCTTTGGCCTTCCTTGACCAGCAGCTTGCTGTTGTGCGCGTAGATGCTGAGGAAGCTGGCATTGTGCTTGACGATGACCAGGTGGCCGTAGCCCCGCAGGCCGCTGCCCGAATAGGCGACCGTGCCGCCTGCTGCGGCCACCACCGGCGTGCCCGAGGAATTGGAAATGACGATGCCGTTGGAACCGCCGCCGTCATAGCCGCGCGTGACCTTGCCCTGCGCCGGCCAGACCAGCGAAATCGCGCCCGGCGGGGCAGTGCGCCGCTTGGCCGTGGAGGTGGAGGTTCGCGGCGCAGAAGTCGCCGGCTTGGACTGCGCCTTGCCGGAACCGGAGGTGCTGGCCTGGCCTCCCGGCGCTTGCACCCGCAGCATCTGCCCGACCTCGATCGCATTCGAATTCGACAAACCGTTCCACCGCACCAGGTTGCTGACACTGGTGCCCTGCTTGCGCGCGATCTGCGTCAGCGTGTCGCCGGACTGCACGCGGTAGTAGCCCGGCTGCACCTTGGTGGTGCCGCAGGCCGACAGCAACGCCAGCAGCACGACGACGCACGCGCACATCCACAGCCGGCCGAGCGGGCGTGGCCGTCTCCGAAACCGGGGCGGGCCGGCGGACGCCGCGCAAGGCAAGGGGCAGGCGGGCACGGACAGGGTCGGGGCGGACAAGGAAAGCACTGAAACCTGGGGCACTGAGATGGCGGTGGAAACGGAAGTGCATTCAAGGGTACCAAGATTTTCGGGTGCCAGTGTGGCGCGGGTGCTTCGCAGCGCCGTCCGGGCCGTGTATAACCCGCTGATCACGGTGAACGCGCTTCGCCACGCCTCAATGCGTTTGCAAGGACCGACATGGGTATGACCGATACGGTTAGAAAGAATCCGCTTTGCCTGCTGTGGACCCTCCCCTATCTGCTGTGCGGCGTGTTCTCGCACCTGCTCAGCGACCCGGTCAGCCACGCCCTGTTCGTCTGGCTGCCGCCCGGGGTGGCCGTCGGCGCCTACCTGCTGACCGCCCGCCGCAACTGGCTGCTGCTGGTGGCGGGATTCTTCTGCGCCCAGTTGCTCCTGACGCTTGTCTCGCGCGGGCAACCCGCCACCGCCATCGTCTTCGCGCTGACGGGCAGCCTGTCTTCGCTATTGGCCGCCTGGACGGTGCAGCGCCTGTCGCCGCGCGCCGAGGGCCCGGGCTTCGTCGCCGCGTTGCTGGCCGGCGCGGTTGCCGGGGCAGCCAGCAGCGCCCTGTTGGGCGGAGGCTGGCTGTGGCTGACGCAGGAAGCCCACGCGCTGGTGCGGCTGCGCACCTGGGTCACGGCGTATCTGGCGGGCGTGCTGATCCTGGCGCCGGCGTTGACCGGCTGGGCGCAGTTCCGGCCTCGCCGCTCCGGCGGCCCGCGCATGCGGGACCTGCTGATCGGCGCGGTGGCGTACGCCTTGATGATCGTGTCGACCTTCATGACGTTCGACGGAGACATGATCCAGAACCTGCCCTATGTCGTGTCTTTTGAGCTGACCTATCTGCCGCTGGTGTTCGCGGTGCTGATCGCGCTGGTCTGGGGCACGCCGGGCGGCACGCTGGCGATGGTGACCTTGATGCTGATGGCGCTGTACCAGAGCGCCCAGGGCGAAGGCCCCTTCGTCGAGGCCAACGACCCCTGGCACGTGCTGCTGGCCACCCAGGTCTACCTGGTGGTCACGGCGCTGCTGCTGCTGCTCGTCAACACCCTGCGCGGCGCGCGCGCCCAGGCGCTTGAGAACGCCGAACAGTGGCGCGGCCGCTTCGACCTGGCGCTAGCCGGCAGCCACCAGCTGATGTACCGCTTCAATCCCTATGACGGCCAGTTGGAACTGGCGGGCGACCTGCAGGACGCTTTCGGGCTTCCCGCTGGCGCCATCACCGATCTGGAGTCGCTGGCTGCCCATGCGCATCCGGAAGACCGGTCGCGCCTGGCGATGCACTGGGCGGCCCGCCGCGCGGGCGCCCAGGACCGCACGCCCCTGCTGTTCCGCGTGGCGCACACGGCGGGCGGCTGGCGGCTGGTCAGCGACCGGGGGTCGCCGTTGTCGGACTTCGACGGCAGCGTGGCCGTCGTGGCCGGCATGTGGCGGCTGGGCGAGATCGAGCGCGAGCCCGCCGATGCCCCCCAGTAGTCCCGACGCGCCGTCCGGCACGGGCGCCCTCCTGATCCACGGATTGGGCGGGACCGAGTACGACCTGGGGTCGATGCACAAGGTCTTGAAACGCGCCGGCATCCAGACGTACAGCCTGACCCTGCCCGGACACGGCGCCTCGCCCGAAGACCTGCTGTCGGTGCGCATGGAAGACTGGCTGGACGCCGTGACGCGCAAATACCGCGAAGTCGCCGCCCGCCACGACACCCTGCACGTCATCGGCATGTGCCTGGGCGCGCTGCTGGCGGTCGAACTATGCAAGCGGGTCGGACACAAGCAGGGCAAGCTGGTGTCGCTGGCCGCGCCCGTCTTCATCGACGGCTGGAGCACGCCCTGGTATCGCGGCCTGCGCAAGCTGGTCTACCGCATTCCCGGCCTGGCCGCGCGCATGCGCGTGGAAGAGGAAGAGCCCTACGGCATCAAGAACGAGTTGGTGCGGTCCATCGTCAAGGCCAAGTTCGAACGAGGCGAGAATTTCCACTATCGCTGGGTGCCGCTGGCCTGCGTGCGCGAAGTCGACCGGTTGCGCGACGCGGTCAGGCGCGGGCTGGACGGCATTGGCTGCCCCACGCTGATCATGCACGCGCACGAAGACGAGCTCACCTCCGTGCGCTCGGCGCAGCTGCTGCATGAGGCCATCGCGGGCAGCCAGCTGGTGCTGTTGAACAACAGTTATCACATGATCTGCGTGGACAACGACCGCGACCTCGTGGCCGCGACCGTGCTGCAGTTCATGGACCGCGACCCCGCCGCCGCCCAGTCGCCGCGCGCCGCCGCACGCGGCGCCCCGATGGGCGCCGCGGATGTCGAACGCATCCTGGGCGCGTACCGCGACTCGCTCCTGGCCGGCGAATTCGAAACGCTGTTCCCGCTGTTTGCCGAAGACGTGGTCTGGACCGAAGAAGGCGACAACCCGATCAGCGGCGTCTACGAAGGCCGCGGCGCGCTGATCAACCTGTTCTCGCGGCTGATGGACTATTCGCGCAACACCTTCGCGGTGAGCGACGTGGGGCAGCCCGCGCTGGCCGGGCGCTCCATCGCGCTGCCGCTGCGCTTCCAGGTGCAGGATGGCGCCAGCCTGTACCAGGGCACGTCCACGCACACCCTGCGCCTGCGCAACAACGCCATCAGCAAGGTGACGGCCCGCGCCGACGAGCCCGAACGCGAAGACGCCTTGTGGCGGCGCCTGGCTGCAGCCGGCGGCCACGAACCCGAGGGCGACGCGATGGACGACGCCACGCTGGCCCTCGGCGCGGACGCCCTGCCGGATGCGTTCGACGCAGCCGTCATCGAATTGCGCTCGCTATCCGCGCCGCCCTCGGCCGCCGTGGCGATCCGCCTGGCCGCCTACGAGCAGCAAGCGCGCCACGGCGACGCCCCGCAGGCGGCGCCCCCCGATGCCGACGCCCGCGGCCAGGTCCGCCACGCCGCCTGGCGCCTCTTGGCCGGGCTGCCGTCCGACCAGGCGCAACGCCGCTATATCGCCCTGGTGCGGCGTCTGGACGCAGGGGATTGACCCGCAGGCATGACTAAAATGGCGCAATGCCTGACCTGACCCGCCTCCACCGCCTGGGACGCGCCGCGCGCGCCCACGGGGTGCTGTGGCTGGCGCTTCTGGCCCTGACCTTGCGCGCCCTGGTGCCGGCGGGCTACATGCCCGATGCCCGTGCATTGCATGATGGCCGGCTGGAAGTCACGTTCTGTTCCGCCGCGGGCGACCTGTCCACGCTCAGCGTGGCGCTGGCCCGCGCGGGCGGCGACGACCGGCCATCCGGCCACGACGCCGCCAAGACCGGCGCGCAATGCCCATTCGGGCTGCTGGCGCACGTCGCGCCCGCTCCCACCCCGGCGGTGACGCCGATCCTTCTGCCGGCGGGCCGGTATGTGCCGCCGCCGCCCGCCTACCGCGCCCTGCCCGCGCTGGCCGCCCATGGCCCGCCCCTGGGTTCCCGCGCGCCCCCTGCTTTGGCCTGACTCCGCCTGACCGCGCGGCCCCGCCGCGCGCCTAGCCGACCCGTCGACCAAAGAGGTTTCCATGCATTCCCCGTTCATGCATTTCCCCGCCCTGCGCGCGCGCGCCGGCGCGGCGCTTGCCCATGCGCCCGATCCCCGGCGCCGCCTGCTCCTGTCGTCCCTCGCCCTGCTGGCCCTGGCCGGCTGCGGGCCCGAAGCCCCCAAGCTGCACGGCATGGACTTGTCCGGCATGCCGACCGGCGATTTCCAATTGCAGGATACGAGCGGCCAAACGCGCCGCCTGGCCGACTACCGCGGCCATCCCGTCATGCTGTTCTTCGGTTTCACGCAATGCCCGGACATCTGCCCGACGGCGCTGACCCGCGCCATCGAGATCAAGGGCCTGCTGGGCGCCGACGCCGACAAATTGAAAGTCCTGTTCATCACCGTCGACCCGGAGCGCGATACGCCCGAGATCCTCGGCGCCTATACCCAGGCCTTCGATCCGGCGTTCGTCGGCCTGCGCGGCGATGCGGAGCAGACCCGCGCTGCCGCCCAATCCTTCAAGGTGTTTTATCAAAAGGTCGCCACCGGCTCGTCCTACACCATGGACCACACCGCGCTGACCTACATCATCGACGCCCAGGGCAAGTTGCGGCTTGCCTTGCGCCACCAGCAGAGCGCCGAAGAATGCGTGCAAGACCTGCGCACCGTGCTGTGACACCACGCCGCCAACCCGATAGAGAAGCCACCATGATGAAGACCCTTTCGCTCAAGTCCCTGGCCGCCGCCATTTCCCTGTGCGCGCTGGCGGGGTTTGCGCCCGCCGCCCTGGCGCAAGACGCCGCCTTGAAGGTGGACGACGCCTGGGTGCGCGCCACCGTGCCCAGCCAGCATGCCACCGGCGCCTTCATGCGCCTGACCTCGTCCGTGCCCGGCCGCCTGGTGGCCGTGGAGTCCGATGCCGCCAAGCACGTGGAAGTCCACGAAATGGCCATGCAGGACAACGTGATGAAGATGCGTCAGGTGCCCGGCATCGACCTGCCCGCCGGCCAGCCGGTGGAACTGAAGCCCGGCGGCTATCACGTGATGCTGATCGACCTGGCCCGGCAAATCAACCCGGGCGACCGCATCCCGCTGACGCTGGTGGTGGAAGACGGCAAGCAACAGCAGCGCCGGGTACCGGTGCAGGCCGAGGCCCGCGCGCTGAATGCGAAGGCCGGCGCCGCGCCGGCGGCGCAGCACGGCCACTGATCCATATATATAGGGCACACCGGCGGTGGCCGCGACCAATGGGGGAACGACCCCGTGAAAGCCGAATGACACCTGTACTTCAGGCTTGAAATACCTTTCGCGTCCCGCCGCCGATTTCCCTGCAACACCACGGCGCTCGCCCGGTCGAATTGAAAAGACCGGACGCGCGCCGTTTTCACGCACCCGGCCAGGCATTCCCGCATCCAGGAAATCGTCCGTCGGCAGCATCGCGGATGACGGCGCGGCCAAACCGGCCGCAGGCTTTGTTTGCCAGGAGCGTTTCATGAAGACCCTCACCACCACGTTGTTGCTTTGCGCCGGCTTGGCTGTCGCGGGCGCTGCCCAGGCCCAAACCGCGGCCCCCACGGCACAGTACAAACGCGATCTCTATGGGGACTGGCGCGTCGGCTACCCCGCCCCCGCCGCGAAGACCTCCGCCCAGGTGGCCGCCGAACTGGCTCAGGCCAAGGCCAATGGCACGTATTCCTTCGGCCAGGAAGACTACCCGCCCCCCGTCGCGTCCACCCAATCCGAAAGCCGCGCCCAGGTCGAACAGGAATTGCAGCAGGCCCAGATCCAAGGCCAGATGGCGTCCGACCAGGAAGACTACCCGCCCGCCGCCATGGCCCACAGCGGCATGTCCGATATCCATTGACGCGCGGGACCCTTGGCGAATATCAGGGACGCACCATCTGCCGCCCCTGCCAGCGTTTCATGCTGAATCGCCATACAATGCCAGCACATCCGCCGTCGACGCCGTAGTCAGGCTCGACGGCAGCCGGCCTCTCGCGCCGCGCGCCGGATGCCTGCGTTCCGCGCCGCCGGGCGCTTGACCCGCCGGCGGGCCCGCCGGCACCTCTGTGTCTGGATATGCCCGGTAGTTCCGCCTTTTCATTCCTGCGTACCTTATGCAGCCTGCGCTGGCTCGCCATCGCGGGCCAAGCCGCCACCATCCTGCTGGCCAGCAGCGTGCTGGGCCTTGCCCTGCCGCTCGAGCCCCTGTGGATCGGCGTGGGCGTGCTGATCGGATTCAACGCCTACGCCAGCCTGCGCCTGCGCCGCCCCCGCGACCTGTCCCACGCCACCGCCTTCGGCCACCTGTTCGTGGACATGGCGGTGCTGTCGTGGATGGTGGGCTGGAGCGGCGGCATCAGCAATCCGTTCGGCACGATGTTCCTGATCCTGACCGCGCTGGCGGCCCTGGCGCTGCCGCGCAATTGGGCGCTGGCGGCGGCGGTGGCGGGCATTTCCGGCTATGCGGCCGCGGCCATCTTCGGCCAGCCCCTGCGCGGCGACGTGGACACCCATTCCCTGCTGCTCTGGGGCCTGGGCGTGAACTTCCTGATTTCCGTGGTGGTCGTGCTGGTGTTTTCCACCCGCCTGGCGTCCGACCTGCGCGACCGCGAGCGCGAGCTGGCGCGGCTGCGCGAACGCTTCACCCGCAACGAGGGCATCGTCGCCCTGGCCACGCACGCGGCGGCCATGGCGCACGAACTGAACACGCCGCTGGCCACCATGACGCTGCTGGCCGACGAGATCGCCGCCGAGGTCAAGGACGAAGACCTGCGCGCCGACGTGGCCACCCTGAGCCAATTGCTGGCCCTGTGCCGGGAACGCATCCGCAATCTGGCGGTCCCAACCGCGGTGGACCTGGTCCGCGTGGTGGGGCAATGGCGCCTGATCCGGCCGACGATCGACCTGCAACGCTCGGGCGCCCTGCCGACCAGCCTGCGGGTGGACCCGGCGATCGCGCACCTGCTGCAAGCGCTCTTGAACAACGCGGCGGACGCCGGCGAGGCCGCCGAGGCCCCCCGCGTGGACCTGCATCTGGAATATGGCTATGGCGCCCTGCGCGGCGAAGTACGGGACTACGGCCGCGGTTTCGACCCCGACCAGACCCTGCTGCCCGCCACCAGCCTGTTCAACAGCGGCAAGCCGGGAGGGTTGGGCGTCGGCCTGGCGCTGTCGCACGCCACCGTGGAACAGCTGGGCGGTGAAATGACCATGACCGCCGCCTCAGGGGGAGGCACCCGCATCCGCTTTTACCTGCCCCTGGGCAACCCCGGAACCTGACAGTGATGAATCCTACCGACCTTGGCCTGTTGATCGACGACGACGAACTGTATGTGCGCACCTTGCAGCGCAGCCTGTCGCGCCGTGGCCTGGAAACCCGAACCGCCACGGGCATCGCGGAAGCGCTGCGCGTGGCCGAGGAGATCCGCCCGGCCTTCGCCCTGGTGGACCTGCGCCTGGGCGAGGACTCCGGCCTGACGCTCATCCGTCCCCTTCGCGCCCTGCGCGCCGACATGCGGATCCTGCTGGTCACGGGCTACGCCAGCGTGGCGACCGCCGTGGAAGCCATCAAGCGTGGCGCGGACGATTACCTGCCCAAGCCGGCGACCGCGCCGATGATCCTGCGCACCCTGGGCCTGGTGAAGCCAGAATCCGTTACGATCGAAACGACCATGACGCCGTTGCACCGCCTAGAATGGGAGCACATCCATCAGGCCCTGCACGAGACCGGCGGCAACGTTTCGGCGGCGGCGCGCCTGTTGGGCATGCACCGCCGTTCCTTGCAGCGCAAGCTGGCAAAAAAACCGGGGCCGGAACGCGAGGTGCTCGTCGACTGACTTGTGCAGTTGCGACACATCTTTACAACACCCCCATGTGCGCCTGCGACATATCGTCGCACCCCCGCACTGCTTCCTAGGGCATTTGCTCCCTAGGAAAACCCTGAATCTGCTTCATTGGGGGCAGAATCCTCCCAGGCAATGCGACCATTCGTCGCATGCTTGACCGATATCAAGCCGATAGGATGGACGTTGCTGCTTGGCAGCATTCCAGCTTGCTGCTCCGCAGCATTTCCAACCATCCATCCAAGGCTGTACGTGAAACACCCCCTCCTTGCGACCCTAACGCGCATTTTTGGCGTCGGCGCGGTCATGCTGCTTGGCGGCTGCAACATGGAAATCCTCTCCCCCAAGGGAGACATTGGCGCTCAGGAAAAGACTTTGCTGTTCACGGCGACGGGGCTGATGCTCATCGTTGTGATCCCAGTACTGTTCATGATCGTGTCGTTCGCGTGGAAATACCGCGCATCCAATACCAAAGCAGACTACCAGCCCAAGTGGGCCCACTCCACGGCGATCGAAGTCGTGGTCTGGACCGTTCCTTGTATCATCGTGGCGATTCTTGCCGTGATCACCTGGCGCTCCACGCACGCGCTGGATCCCTACAAGCCGCTTGTTTCCGAACACAAGCCCGTCACCATCGAGGTGGTGTCGCTGGATTGGAAGTGGCTGTTCATCTACCCCGAATACGACATCGCCACGGTCAACGAGATCGCGTTCCCCGTGGACGTCCCGGTCAACTTCCGGATCACGTCGGCGTCGGTCATGAACTCGTTCTTCATCCCCCAGCTGGGTAGCCAGATCTACTCGATGGCCGGCATGGAAACGAAGTTGCACCTGAATGCGACGGAAGCCGGCACCTACGCCGGCATCTCGGCCAACTACAGCGGCGCCGGTTTCTCCGGCATGCGCTTCAAGGCCATCGCCATGCCGCAGGAAGGGTTCGACAACTGGGTCAAGGAAGCCAAGGCTTCGCCCACGGCGCTGACCCCCGAGGTGTACGCGGAACTGACCAAGCGCAGCGAGCGCAACCCGGTCGTCAAGTACTCCTCGGCGCCTCCCGCCATGTTTGATTTCGTCTTGGGCAGCACCATGTCCAAGATGGCCGGCGTGGACTCCGCCACGTGCACCTCCACGTCGAACAATCTGATCGCAGGAATTAACTAACAATGCTCGGGAAACTCACCCTCGAGGCCATTCCGTACCATGAACCTATCGTCATGGTTACGCTGGCCGCCGTGTGCCTGGGAGGCCTAGCGGTCTTCGGCGCCATCACTTACTTCGGCAAGTGGAAGTACCTCTGGACGGAATGGCTGACCTCCGTCGACCACAAGCGCATCGGCGTGATGTACATCATCGTCGCGCTGATCATGCTGCTGCGCGGCTTTGCCGACGCCATCATGATGCGTACCCAGTTGGCGGTCGCCTCCGCCGACTCCGCCGGCTTCCTGCCTCCCCACCACTACGACCAGATCTTCACCGCCCACGGCGTCATCATGATTTTCTTCATGGCGATGCCCTTCATTACCGGGCTGATGAACATCGTGGTGCCGCTGCAGATCGGCGCCCGCGACGTGGCCTACCCGTTCCTGAACTCGCTGAGCTTCTGGCTGTTCGGCGCCGGCGTCGCGCTGATGATGATCTCGCTGTTCGTGGGCGAATTCGCCGCGACCGGCTGGCTCGCCTATCCGCCGTTGTCAGGGCTGGACTACAGCCCAAGCGTCGGGGTGGACTATTACATCTGGGCGCTGCAGATATCCGGGCTGGGTACAACACTTAGCGGCATCAACTTCATCGTGACCATCCTGCGCATGCGCGCACCGGGCATGAGCCTGATGAAGATGCCGATCTTCACGTGGACCTCGCTGGTCACCAACGTGCTGATCGTCGCGGCCTTCCCCGTGCTGGCCGCCACGCTGGCGCTCTTGACCGCCGACCGCTACCTGGGCACGCACTTCTTCACGAACGACATGGGCGGCAACGTCATGATGTACGTGAACCTGATCTGGATCTGGGGCCACCCCGAGGTCTACATCCTGGTGCTGCCGGCGTTTGGCGTGTATTCGGAAGTGGTTGCCACCTTCGCGCGCAAGACGCTGTTCGGCTACAAGTCCATGGTCTACGCCACGGCCGCCATCGGCGTGCTGTCGTTCCTGGTCTGGCTGCACCACTTCTTCACGATGGGTGCGGGGGCCAACGTCAATGCCTTCTTCGGCATTGCCACAATGATCATCTCGATCCCGACCGGGGCCAAGATCTTCAACTGGCTGTTCACCATCTACCGCGGCCGCCTGCGCATCACGACGCCGGTGCTGTGGACGCTGGGCTTCATGATCGTCTTCGTCATCGGCGGCATGACCGGCGTGATGCTGGCCATCCCCGGCGTGTCGTTCGTGCTGCACAACAGCTTGTTCCTGATCGCCCACTTCCACAACACCATCATCGGTGGCGTGGTGTTCGGTTGTATCGCGGGCATGACCTACTGGTTCCCCAAGGCCTTCGGCTTCACGCTGAATGAGCGCCTGGGCCGCTACTCGTTCTACTGCTGGTTCGTCGGTTTCTTCATGGCCTTCATGCCGCTCTACATCCTGGGCTTCAAGGGCATGACGCGTCGTCTGAACCACTACGACAACCCCGAATGGCAGCCGTACCTGCTGGTGGCGCTGGCTGGCGCCGCGCTGATCATGCTGGGCATCTGGTTCCTGCTGCAGCAAGTGTTCGTGTCGGTTCGCCAACGCAAGCAAAACCAGGACGTCACCGGCGATCCCTGGGATGGCCGTACCCTGGAATGGGCGATCTCGTCGCCGGCTCCTTTCTACAACTTCGCCCACGTTCCTCACGTTGAAGAACTGGACCAGTTCTGGGAAGACAAGCAAAGCGGCAAGGCCTACAAGCGCCCGGCCAAGTACGAAGACATCCACATGCCGAAGAACACCGGCGCTGGCGTGTACATCGGCCTGTTCGGCCTGGTGATGTGCTTTGCGCTGATCTGGCACATCTGGTGGCTCGCCATCGCCGGTTTCGTCGGCATGGTCGGTTCGTTCATCGCCCGCGCCTATGACCGCGACGTCGATTACTGGGTCCCGGCCGCGGAAGTCGAACGCATCGAAAACGCCCACTTTGAAAAAATGCAGAAGGCCGCCTGAGCCATGATTCAAGCCGTAGCCACTCACCCCCACGCGGGTCACGACGATCACGCGCATCATGACGATGGATCCAAGACCGTTTTCGGTTTCTGGGTCTATCTGATGAGCGACTTGCTGATCTTTTCGGTGCTGTTCGCCACGTTCGCGGTGTTGTCCAACGCCACCGCGGGCGGCCCCACGGGCAAGGAATTGTTCGACCTGAAGTTCGTGCTGGTCGAAACGCTGTTGCTGTTGTTCTCCAGCTTCACCTTCGGCATGGCCAACCTGAACGTGCACGCCAACAACAAGTCCCGCGCCATGGGCTGGTTGATGGTGACGTTCCTGTTCGGCGCGGGCTTCATCGCGATGGAAGTCTGGGAATTCCATCACCTGATCACTGAAGGCGCCGGTCCGGGCCGCAGTGCTTACCTGTCGGCGTTCTTCACGCTGATCGGCACGCACGGCCTGCACGTCACCTTCGGCCTGATCTGGATCATCGTGCTGCTGGACATGATCCGCCGCCATGGCCTGGACTCGATCAACAAGCGTCGCCTGGCGTGCCTGAGCCTGTTCTGGCACTTCCTGGACATCGTCTGGATCTGCGTCTTCACCTTCGTCTATCTTATGGGAGCCATCTGATGTCGCACTCCGCTGCGGCCGCACACGGCCACGACGATCACGCCGCCGACCACGGCAGCCTGAAGTCCTACATCATCGGTTTCGTGCTCTCGCTGCTGCTCACCTTCGGCTCGTTCGGCCTGGTGATGCACGGCGCGCTGTCGCACACCATCACCATCGTCGGCGTCGTTGCCTTGTGCGTGCTCCAGTTGCTGGTGCAACTGGTGTACTTCCTGCACATGGGCGCGTCGAAGTCGGCCCGCGACAACCTGGCCGCGTTCGTCTTCACCGTGCTGATCATCGCCATCATCGTCGGCGGTTCGGCATGGGTGCTGTACAACATGAACGTCAACATGGGCCACGCCATGTAATGACGGCTTGCCGTTGAAGCAAAAAAACAGGCGCCTTCGGGCGCCTGTTTTACATTGCGGGGCTTGCGCGCCCGACGAGGGGGCTTGCGGGGCCGACTAAGGCGCGGTCACCGTCAAGGCCACTCCCGCCTGCCTGACCAGCTCGTTGGCCGACACGCCGACGTGCGGCTGCACGCGCGATACCTGGTTCAGATCGCAACTGGCTGCCCCGGCCGCGCCGTCCAGCACCTGTTTCACGGCACGCGCGCCCGTCGGGCTGAGCGGTCCGCCGTCGTCCAGTTGCCACGCCAGCACATCGGCCACCGCCATGCCGCAACGCCACGGGGTGCGGTACAGCCCGGCGTCATGCTCCAGCAGCATCTTCGCTTTGGCTTCCTTGCCCAGGCGCAGCATGATCACCAGCGGCAGGGCGTCGGCATCCGCTACCCCATCGATGCGCACGCTCTTGTCGGTCCGGTCCGATGCATCGGCGCCCTTCTCCAGCCACGCCCGATACAGGTCGTCGGGCAGCCACGGCAAGCTGAGCGGCGCGATGTTGTTGTTGGTGATGCCCGTGGCATCGTCCGCGCGCGTCAGCGGCACGCCGGCCACCAGCAGGCGGTCGGCGGTGGCGCGCAGTTTGGCGCGCTGGCCGTCCCACTCGGGGCCGTTCTGCTTGACGGCCGCCCGGATCTCCACCTGGTTCCACACGCTGAGCAAACTGGACAGCGACTCCGGCGTCAGCGGCAGCCGCGGTTGGCCGGCGGCTTGCGCCAACTGATCCACCAGCGCGGGCTGCAGGGTGCGCACGGCCAGGCTGAAGGCTTCGTTCAGTCCGTTGCGTTCGGGCGTCTTGCTGGCGCTGTAGCCGCCCACCGCCGCGTCCGCGCCGTGCGACAGGGCGAAGGCTACGCGTTCCGAGACCGGAAACACCGCCGTCGGCGTCAACTCGCCGCTGTTCGATTCGCGCAGCGCTTCCAGTAAGGGCGTTTCCCACATGCCGCGGTTGCCGTAGTACATCCGGACATAGGCCGCGTTGATGTCCGCGCCCTTGGCCAGCAGTTGCTCGGCGAACCAGAACCGGCTGGGCGATCCCATGGCGGCGTGCAGCGCAGACCGGCCGTTCTTTTCACGCGCGTTCGGGTTGGCGCCCTTGGCCAGCAGGTACGTCAGGCTGTCCTTGTCTTCGCTGTAGTACGAAATGCGCCGCACCAGCAACGGCGTGCCGTTGTAGTCGCCCGCATCCAGCGGCGCGCCCGCCGCGATCAAGGCATCGGCCAGCGCGTAGCGCTCCGCCGCCGGACGCGTGTCCTTGGCGTCCGGCAAGGCGCTGGCCAGCAGCAGGAAGCCGTTGTTGGGGCCGTCCGCGCGGGCGCCCGCCGCCAGCAGGACGCGCACGGTTTCCAGCTGCTTGCCGGACACCGCCACGGCCAGTGCCGACGTGCCGTTCTCGTTCACCCCGTTCGGATTCTGGCCGCGCGCCAACTCGGTGCGCACGGCATCCACGTCATCCGCCCGGATCGCTTTGAAGATCGCCAGGCGGGGCCGGCAGACCGCCGCGTCCAGCGCTTTTTCGTTCAGGGCGGCGCTGATGCGGCTGGCGATATTGCCGGGGATCGCCTCCTTGGCTGCCAGGCGCTGGGTGCAATACAGGCGGTAGTCTTCGCGCGCCAGCGTCTCGAAGTAGCCACGGCGGTCTCCGGCCTTCGCGCTCTGCGCCCAGCGCGCGTCCGCCCGGTTCAGGTACGCCGCGGTGCGCGCAGGGTCGCGCCGCAGCACGTCGCTCAAGACGCGGTCGGCCTGCACGGCGTCGCCGGATTCGGTCAACCAGAAGCCGTAGTCGTTCAACGCCGTCAGCATCTCGGGATCCTTGCCGCCCGGATCGATCTCGCGAAAGTCCTGCTCCATCACGAAGCGGCGCAGGTCCGCCAGCGCGCGGGCGAATTCCGCGGTCTTGGCGCGCGGGATGGCGCGCGCGACCTGATGCAGCGTGCGGAACGTGGCCGTCACATCCACCGGCGCCTGATGCTCGAAACGCACCGCGACAGGGAACGCCTTCAGTCGGCCGGGGTAGTTCGTGAGCGCCTGCTGCAGCGTGGCCAGGGCCTGCGCCTTGCGCGCCTCGTCCCACGGCTGGTTGGCGGTCACGACGGCCAGGTAGGCATCCGCGCGGACCGTAGCCACGTTGCCCGCCGCATCCACCAGGAATCCGTCGGACCGCGTGGCATCAGCGTCGTTGTAGGTATAGCCCACCCAATACAGGGTCTCGTCGTTGCGCGGCGCCCTGACCGCCACGTTCTCTTCGCGCGACGCCTTCCACGCAGCAGGGTCGATCACCAGGGGCTGCGAACGGAAGTCCAGGTGGAATTCCTTGCCCGTTCCCCGCACATACCGGTACAGGTACAGCCGGTTTTCCATCTGGCCGACCAGCACCGCGTCGCGGACATTCTCCGTGCCCCACACGCGCCGCTCGGGTTCGCGCAACGGGTAGCGCGACAGGCGGATGGCCTCGATGGTGGCGCCGATATCGGACGCCACGGCCGGCTGCGGGAGCGCCGCCAGGCCTGCCAGCGCCAACAGGAGGGCGCCGGACATACGGGAGAGTGCGGGACGGAAGCTGCGCGGCATGCGGAGGACAAAGCCAGGAAATCAGGGACACCGATCATACCCCCGGGCCCACGCCCCGCTCGCGGGTAAGTCCTGAGTCGCATTTGTCCCACATCACGGAATGGCGGCCGCCTTTCGTTATATATTCCGCAATATAACGATTTCATTAACAGTTGAACGAATTTAGCGACCGCCACACCCTCCTATGGACGCCGTGCTGACCCCTCCCCCCACCCTGGCCGACACTCCCCCGCCGGCCCAGCGGTTTGCCCGCGCCCTGCTGCATCACGCGCCGCCCGGCCATCCCGACGCCGGTTTTTTCGCCACGGTGATCGGCACCAGCCTGGCGCACCAGGACTTGGCGCGCAGCGGCCTCTGCCCCGACGAACTGCAGCAGATGCTTGATCATTTGTTTCCGGGCGCGCTGGCCTCTGACGACGCGCGGCTGGCCATCTTGCGCGAGCAAGCCGACGCTTACGCGCTGCGGGGCCGCGGCGATCCGCAACCCGGCTTCACCTTGTTGCTGCGCGTGCTGCTGGACGCCTACCGCGCCCCCGAACACGAAACCACGCCGTGGGTCACCGGCGTGCTGGTGCACGCTTGCCTGCGGCCCGACCACTTGTGGCGCGACCTCGGCCTGTCCGGCCGCGAGGACGTGACCTTCCTGCTGGCGCGCCACTACCCGGGCCTGGTGATACGCAACGTCCGCAATCTGCGCTGGAAGAAATTCCTGGCGTACTCGGCCTGTGAACACGCCGGGCTGCCGCCTTGCGCCGCGCCCGGTTGCCCCGCTTGCGAAGACTACGGCGTCTGTTATCCGGATGCGCCGGACTGACAGCCCCTCCGCTAGAACCGGTATGCCACGCCGACGCCGGCGCCCAGGCTGCGTCCGGCGGCGGGCTCGTAATAGCGGCCATTGCTTTCGTTGACGATCACGGAACCGGCATAGCGCTTGTCGAACAGGTTGTCCACGCGCGCGTAGGCATTCAATTCCCATGCGCCCAGCCGCTTCACATAGCCCGCGCTTGCCGCCGCCACGAAGTAGCCCGGCGCGTCCTGATCGTTCGCGTCGTTGACGTAGATCTTGCTCAGGTAGCGGCCTTCCACCGACGCCTGCCAGCCTTCGGGCGGCGCCCAGGCCAGGGACGCGAACAGCGCCTGGCGCGCGATGCCGGGAATCTTGTTGCCGGCGCGGATGTCGCCGGAACCGTCGTCCGCGTAACGCGCGTTCAACCACGTATAGGCGAACTGCGTGCGCCAGTGGCGCGCGACCTCGCCCGACCACCCCAGCTCCACCCCATCGCGCCGCGTGCGGCCGGCGTTCTGATAACTGGTGCGCCCGCCTGAACTGCCGGCCGACACGATCTCGTTGTCGGTGCCGGTATGGAAGACGGCGGCCGTCGCCAGGCCGCCGGCCATGCGCGCCTTCACGCCGGCCTCCAGATTGGTGCTGAGCGAAGGCGCCAGGCCGAAATTCAACCCGGGCTGGCCGCCCGGCCGATACGAGATCTCGTTCAATGTGGGCGTCTCGAACCCGCGCCCATAGGACGCATACACGCTGATATCCGGGCTGGCCGCGTAGCGCAGCGCAGCCACCGGCAGCGCCTTGCGATAGCGTGCGTCGCCACTGTCGTCGCCGTTGCCGGCCGTGACGTAGTGGTCGTTGGAGTCGAAGGCGACCGTGCTGTAGCGCAAGCCCGCATCCGCCGTCCAACGCTCAGACACCTTCCACGATGCCTGCATGTAGGGGTCGGCGTTGTACACGGTGTTGGTCTCGTCGCGCCGCAACGCGCCCTGCACCCCCAGTTGCTGATCGGCGCCCGCGCCGATGAAATTCTGATAGCCCTTGCGGTTTTCACGCATCGAATCATAGGAAAAGCCGCCGATCAGCGTGAGTGGCCGGCCCGCCAGGTCCAGCTCCGAGGTCCAGCGCAGATCCGCGCCGCCATACCGGCGCGCCAGATCGATGACCCCGCCCGCCTGCGTGGGCGCCAGTTGCGCCGCCGGCGGGATCGACTGGTACTGGGTCGTGTCGCGCTGACCGTAGTACGCCATCACGCGCAAGGTGTTGCGGCTATCCACGTGCCGCTCGTACACCACGCCCCCCTGCGTCTGCCGCACGGTCTTGCGCGTGTCGTACTGCTCGGCCAAAGGCGCCGCGCGCGGGTCGTCCTGAAACTGCTGATAGGTCAGGCCCAGGGGATCCTGCGCTGTCAGGTCCACGCGGTTGACCACGATGGTCAGGCGGCTGGCGTCGTCCAGTTGCAGGCCCAGCTTGGCGTTGGCCAGGTTCTTGCGCGCCGCGCTGTGGTCGCGGTAGCCGTCGGTGGTGAAGCGGCTGGCGTCCAGCACATAGTCCATCCCGCCCGGCTCGCCGCCGCTGGCTTTCATGCCGTAGCGCCACGTGCCGTCGCTGCCGCCCCATCCGCTTGCCGACACCGTGGGCGGCGGCGTGCCGTCTTCCGTGTAGACCTGGATCACGCCGCCCGATGAATTGCCGTACAGGGCGGAAAATGGCCCCCGCAGCACCTCGACGCGGTCGATCGAGCCAATGTCGATGTTGGACGTCTGCCCCTGCCCATCCGGCATGGTGGCCGGAATGCCATCCACGTACAGCCGCACGCCGCGCACGCCGAAGGTGGACCGCGCCCCAAAGCCGCGGCTGGAAATCTGCAGGTCCTGCGCATAGTTCTGGCGGTTCTGGATCTGCAGGCCGGGCACCCCCGCCAGCCCTTCGGACAGGTTGATCCCGGGCTGCCCGCGGCGCATGGCCGCGCCGTCGACCACGTCCACCGACGCGGGCGTGTCCAGCACCGCGGTGCCCAGGCGCGTGCCCGTCACGACGACGGGGGCCAAGGTGGGGCCGGCTTCCTCAGCCCACGCGGCGTTGGCCAGCCCTTGCGTCAACCCTGCCGCCAGCGAACCGCGGGCAGCCCAGCGCACGCTCCAGTGCGCCCCTAGTTGCGACGCCGCGCCGCGCCGTCTGACCTGCTTCGTCAAATCCGTCTCCCTTAGAGCCATGGACCCGCAATTGCCATTGGAAACGCCAAGCGGGAATAGGTTCTAATAGCCGCTATGGAACCATCGCAAGACATCGAACGCCGCCTGCTCGAACTGGAGGTCAAGGCCAGCTTCTCGGACGACCTGCTAGAGCAGTTAAACCAGATCATCGTCCGACAGCAACAGCAGATAGACCGGCTGTTGCGTGAAGTGGCCGACCTGCGCCAGCAGGCGCCCGAGGGCGCCGCGCCTTTCCGCAGCCTGCGCGACGAACTGCCGCCGCACTACTGATCTCGCGCGGCTAGTACCGGTAGCGCAGCAACCTGCCCAAGCGCCGCAGCGGCGCGACCCGGCGCATCATCCAGATGGCCGCCCGGGCAGGCCAGGAATACCGGGCCCACTGCGTGCCGCCACTTTCCTCATACAACCATTGCTCGCTGCGCAACCGCAGCCCGGGCACCTGCGCTTCAAGGTCCAGCGGATCGCCCAGGCTCCAGCGCATCACCGCGCCCGTCGCCCGGAACATGCGGTTGCGCGCGGCCAGCGCCAGCCCCGTCCGGCTATAGGCATCGAAGGCGATCTCGCCCGAGGGGAATTGCGTGGCCACAGTGCGCAGCAACTGCAGCACCTCGTCCTCGGGCATGTACAGGAACAACCCTTCCGCCACCACCAAGGCCGGCCTGTCGGTCGGGATCCGCGACAGCCATCCCAGGTCCGACATCGGCGAACCCAGCATCTGATAGCCCGGACGCGCGGGATACAGCGCGCGCCGCAGGTCGATCACCTCGGGAAAATCCAGGTCGAACCAGTGGACCTCCGGCGGCGGGTCCACCCGGAACACCCGGCTATCCAGACCGCAGCCCAGATGCAGCACGGTGGCGCCGGGGTGCGCGGCCAGGAATTCCCGCACCCACCCGTCCAGCGTGTACGCCCGCATCGCCAATCCGATCATCTCGTCGCGGCGCATGCCCAATGCCGCGAAATCGTGGTCGATGCGCGCGACGGCCTGGGCGGCGTAGTGGTCCTGCAGCAAGGAACCGGGCAAGCGGCTTTCTTCGGCCTTGGCGTACAGCGTGATCAGCAGCGTGGCTTTTTCACGCGTCAGATGGACCTTTTCCATGCGGGCTCCCAACCGGCCATTCTTACGCTATCGGTTCCATAATTGGTGACTATCGAATAAATCGAACATCTTCATCCCATTTATGGAAATATCTTTTACCCATATACGGGTTTATCCCTACCTCTAATCGGCGCAGAATTCAGTCATCGGGAAACAGCAACGAACCACGACGGATAGGCCGCCTGATTCGCCCCCTAGGCTCTTGAAATCGGAGATTTACCATGAAGAAGACCCTTGCTACCGCTTTGATGTTGTCCTTGGCCGCCCTGAGCGCTGGCGCCTACGCATCGCAAAACATCGAACCCAACAACGTGCCGTTCCAAGGCGTTTACGGCACCCCGTACGAAGGCCCGACCCGCGCCCAGGTGCAGGCCGAACTGGCTGCCGCCAAGGCTGCCGGCCTGGTGACCAACGTCGAACCGAACAACGTGCCGTTCCAAGGCGTCTACGGCGCCCCCCAATCGGGCAAGACCCGCGCTGACGTGCAAGCCGAACTGGCCGCCGCCAAGGCCGCCGGCCTGGTGAGCAACGTCGAACCGAACGACATGCCCTTCGCTGGCGTCTACCACGGCAACTGATCTGCTCCGCAACGATTGACTCCCTCCCCTTGTTGTACCTTGGCCGCCTGCAATCAGGCGGCTTTTTTTTGTCGCAAGTCGGCGCAGGTCAACGAACGGGCAGGCGGGCGGATTGAAAAAGGAACGGGTTCGCGTACTATCGGCTCATGTGCAAGCATGACAATCTGATCCATCCGACAGGGAGCCCATCTTGAAAACCACCCGCGTTCTCGCCGCATTGCTCGTCGCGACCGGCTTGTCGGCAGCCGCTGTGGCCGCGCCGCCGGTAATGCTGAACAACTCACTCATCACCGAGATCCCCAAGGGCGACCGGACGTCGTTCCACGAAGCGATCGCGCAGGCGCTGAACAACTCGGCGGACGGCCAGCGCACGGAATGGACCAGCAAGGCGCAGCCCAAGCGGGCCGCCCCGATCACCGTCCAACTGACCCCCACGCAGACCAGCAAGGTCAAGGACGACCGCGTCTGCCGCTTCCTGGTGGCCGACTTCGCCCGCACCAGCACGACTGAAAAGTGGCAGTTCTGGTTCTGCAAGCTGCCCGACGGCACCTGGAAGGCCAGCAGCAACTAAGCCGCCAGCTAACTAACCAGCCAAAAAAGATGCCCCTTTGAACTGACCCCCGAAAGTTGGATGTTGATCCAACCTTCGGGGGTTTTTACAT
>NZ_DBHKZA010000007.1:52216-107300 GCF_057314935.1 Achromobacter sp. | reverse complement strand
CCGATGACCCGGCGCACGCGCTGATGCACGGCCCCACCTTCATGGGCAACGCGCTGGCTTGCGCGGCCGCCAACGCGTCGTTGGACCTGTTCGAGTCCGAGCCCCGGCTGGCGCAGGCGCAACGCCTGTCGACGGCGCTGGCTGCCGGCCTGGAACCTTGCCGCGACTTGCCCTGGGTGCGCGACGTGCGCGTGCTGGGCGCGATCGGCGTAGTGGAAGTGGACGGCATCGCGGACCGCGAGGCCTTGAAACGCCGGCTGGTCGAGGCCGGCGTCTGGGTCCGCCCGTTCGGCAATGTCGTCTACCTGACGCCGGCGCTGACCATCGCCGACGATGAACTGGCCGCCTTGATGCGCGCCGTGGTGGACGTGCTGCGCAAGCAGCGCCCCTGATCCTGCCGGCGGCCCCGGCCGCCCCACCTCGGCAAGGGGCGGAAAGGGCCTTGATCCAGATCAAGGCGCCTGGCCAGGGCGCTGGTTACCATCGGCGCATGCGAGCAAAATCGATCTTCGCCGTTCCTGCCTGCCTGCCCGATGCCGACCGCCAGCAGCGCCGCCATGCGCTGGTGCGTCTGTCGCTCGCCTGGCTGGCGATGATGCAGGTCATGATGTTCGCGTGGCCCGGCTACCTGCGGCACGACAGCATGCCCGCCGACGCCCTGGAAACGCTGGATTGGGCCATCGTGCTGATGAACTGGGCCAGCTTCGCGCTGACTATCCCCGTGGTGCTGTATTCGGCGTGGCCCATCTGGCGCCACGCGGGTGACAACCTGCGCCACGGCCGCGCCGGCATGGACGTGCCGGTGGCGCTTGGCATCGTCGCGGCCTTCATCCCCAGCGTGCACGCCACCTGGACGGGGCGCGGCGAAGTCTATTTCGATTCCGTCACGATGTTCGTGGCCTTCTTGCTGACAGCAAGATATCTGGAACTCTGCGCGCGCCAGTCCTTCGGCGCGGCAGGCGGCCTGCGGCACCAGCGGGTCGAGGCCCAGCGCCTGGATCTGGGCGCCCGCGCCGACCGCCTGGCCTCGCGCTTCGTCCTGGCGCAGGTGGCGCTGGCGCTGGCAGCGGCTGCTGCGTGGGCCTACATCGATCCCGCGCACAGCATCCCGGTGATGGTGGCGCTGCTGGTCATGAGCTGCCCCTGCGCCATGTCGATGGCGGTGCCCACGGCTATGGCTTCGGCGCACTCGGCGCTGGCGGCGCACCCGTCCATGCCCGATGCCGCGCTGGACGAACTCTTGCGGCAAGCCCGCCACAAGGCCCGCCAGAACCTCTATGGATCGCTGGTCTGGCATCTGCTCATGACGCCGCTGGCGCTGGTGGGCTGGGTCACGCCGTGGCTGGCCGCCATTACCATGCTGGTCTCGTCGCTGGCGGTGGCCTATAACTCCTGGCGCCTGTGCCGCCGGGATTGGTCTGGCGAACTCTCGCCGTCCGGCGCGCTGGAAGCCGCGCAATGACTATCCTGTACCTGCTGTTGCCCCTGTCCCTGCTGTTCGTGCTGGCCATCGGCATATCGCTGTGGTGGGCCGTCTTCAACGGCCAGTACGACGACACCGACAACGCCGGCACGGCCATCCTGCGCGACGACGACAGCGGTCCCGCCAGCCGCGGCTGAAAGCCGCTGCGCATCGCGGTTCAGGTTCGGGCGACGCGCCCGCCTCGACCGCAACATTCGCCCATCTTCTTGCAGTTCCGTTGCGCGGGCGCCGCGTTCCCCTGCGGGCCATCCACTGCTTGATCCATATCAACGCCGACTTGTGTGACTAGTCCCATCATCTGAGCCTGGAGCTATTTGTTACTTTGGGGGAAGGGTGATGAACGATTGCGCCGCAATCGCAAGCAAGGCCGATACCTTCAACTACAAGATCGTGAGGCAGTTCGCGCTCATGACGGTGGTTTGGGGCATTGTCGGCATGGCTGTGGGCGTTTTTATCGCCGCGCAGCTGATTTGGCCTCAGTTGAATTTCGATACCGCATGGCTGAGCTACGGCCGCCTGCGCCCGCTGCACACCAACGCGGTGATCTTCGCGTTCGGCGGCAGCGCGCTGTTTACGACGTCTTACTACGTCGTCCAGCGCACCTGTCAGGCCCGCCTGTTCTGTGGCCCCTTGGCCGCGTTCACGTTCTGGGGCTGGCAGATCGTCATCGTCGCCGCCGCCATCACGCTGCCGATGGGATTCACCAGCAGCAAGGAGTACGCGGAACTCGAATGGCCGATCGACATCCTGATCACGCTGGTCTGGGTGGCGTACGCCATCGTGTTCTTCGGCACGATCATCAAGCGCCGGTCCAAGCACATCTACGTGGCCAACTGGTTCTTCGGCTCGTACATCCTGACCATCGCCATCCTGCACATCTTCAACAACATCGAAATGCCGGTGTCGTTGTGGAAGTCGTATTCGGCGTATTCCGGCGTCCAGGACGCCATGGTGCAGTGGTGGTACGGGCATAACGCGGTGGGCTTTTTCCTGACCACCAGCTTCCTGGGCATGATGTATTACTTCGTGCCCAAGCAGGCCGGCCGCCCGATCTATTCGTACCGCCTGTCCATCGTCCACTTCTGGGCGCTGGCCTTCACGTACATGTGGGCGGGTCCGCACCACCTGCTGTATACGTCGCTGCCCGACTGGACCCAGTCGCTGGGCATGACGTTCTCGCTGATTCTGCTGGCGCCCTCCTGGGGCGGCATGATCAACGGCATCATGACCCTGCAGGGCGCCTGGTACAAGCTGCGCACCGATCCGATCCTGAAGTTCATGGTGACGGCGCTGTCGTTCTACGGCATGTCGACCTTCGAAGGCTCGATGATGTCGATCCGCACGGTCAACGCGCTGTCGCACTATACGGACTGGACCATCGGCCACGTGCACTCGGGCGCGCTGGGCTGGGTTGCCATGATTTCCTTCGGTTCCCTGTACTACCTGATCCCGCGCCTGTACGGCCGCGAAAAGATGTACAGCGTGAAGGCGATCGAACTGCACTTCTGGATCGCGACCATCGGCGTGGTGCTGTACATCGCTGCCATGTGGATCGCCGGCGTGCAGCAAGGCCTGATGTGGCGCGATACCGCTTCCGACGGCACGCTGGTCTACAGCTTCGTCGAGGAACTGAAGACGCGCGTCCCGTACTACCTGATCCGCTTGCTGGGTGGCACGTTGTTCCTGTCTGGTGTGTTTGTCATGGCCTGGAACGTGTGGAAGACGGTGCGCGGCGCGCAACCGGTCAACCCCGCCATTCCGCTGGACGATCCCCACGCCGCTCGCCCGCCGGTCGTTGCGACCGCCGCGCCGGCTACTGTTTGACGAGGACATCATGGCCAACAAGAAACCTGGCTTCTTTTCTCACCAGACGCTTGAGAAGAACATCGGCTGGATGATCATCGCCAGCATCCTGGTGGTGTCCTTCGCGGGGCTGGTCCAGATCGTTCCGCTGTTCTTCCAGCACAGCACGACCCAGCCCGTCGCCGGCGTCGAACCCTACAGCCCGTTGCGGCTGATGGGGCGCGACGTATACATCCGCGAAGGCTGCGTCGGCTGCCACTCGCAGCAAGTGCGCGTGTTGGCGGCGGAAGTGCAGCGCTACGGCTCGTACTCGACGGCAGCGGAATCGGTCTTCGACCATCCGTTCCTGTGGGGTTCCAAGCGCACCGGCCCGGACCTGGCGCGCGTGGGCGAGCGCTACTCCGACGACTGGCACCGCATCCACTTGCGCGACCCGCGCAAGGTAGTGCCCGAGTCGAACATGCCCGCCTACCCGTGGCTGGAAAAGACGGTCATCACCGGCCAGAACGTGGCTGAGCGCATGCGGGCCCTGCGCGCCCTGGGCGTGCCTTACACCGACGCCGACATCGCGGCCGCACCCAAGGCCATCGAAGGCAAGACGGAAGAGGACGCGCTGGTCGCCTACCTGCAGGAGTTGGGCGTAGGCGTGCGCAAGGCCCAGGCCAAGCAGGCCGAAGACGCCAAGAAGGCCGAAGCGGCCAAGAAGGCGGCAGCGCCTACCGCGCAGTCCGCCGTGCAACCCGCCGCGCAAGCGGCCACGGGAGGCTGATCATGGTGGGCTACCTGAGCGCGATCGTCACCGCCATTTCGATGGCAACCTTTTTCGGCATCGTCTGGTGGGCCTGCTCGCGCGGCCGCCAGAGCGCCAACCGCGAATCGGCCATGCTGCCGTTCGCCCTGCCCGACGAGTTCGGCCAGGCACAACAAGATGGAGCGAATCGGTCATGAGCGATTTCGTTAATGGCTTCTGGGGGTATTTCATCTCGGTCGTCGCCGTGGGCGGCGTGGTCTGGTGCGTGTGGCTGCTGTACACGCAGCGCCGCTGGCTCACCAACAAGCCGGCCAACGGCCAGGTCGAAGACACCGGCCACGTCTGGGACGGCGACCTGACCGAGCTCAACAACCCGGTCCCCACGTGGTGGACCTGGATGTACCTGCTGGCGTGCGTGTTCGCGCTGGGCTACCTGTTCTTCATGCCCGGCCTGGGTTCGTACAAGGGCCAATTGGGCTACAGCAGCACGGAAGAAGTCGCGCGCCACCAGGCCAAGATGGCCGAGGCCGTGCGCCCGATCTACGCGCGTTTCGAGACCATGACCGTGCCGCAGGTGGCGCAGGATCCGGCCGCCCTGGAAATGGGCCAGCGCCTGTTCCTGAATACGTGCGCGCAATGCCACGGCTCTGATGCGAAGGGCGGCCCCAGCTTTCCGAACCTGACCGATGGCGACTGGCTGTATGGCGGTTCGCCGGAAACCATCATGGAGACCATCACCAAGGGCCGTCACGGCGTGATGCCGCCCTGGAAAGCGGCGATCGACGCCAAGACTGCCGGCGACATCGCCCAGTACGTGCGCTCGTTGTCGGGCTTGACGTCGGACGACATCCGCGTGTTCCGGGGCAAGCGCGAGTTCGCCAATTTCTGCGTGGCCTGTCACGGCGTGGACGGCAAGGGCAACCCGTTGCTGGGCGCGCCCAACCTGACGGACGACGTCTGGCTGTACGGCAGTTCGGAAGCCTCGATCGTCAAGACGATCCTGGACGGCCGCGACAACCGCATGCCGGCGCACGAGCACATCCTGAACCCCGAGCAGATCAAGGTGCTGACGGCGTGGGTGTGGGGCCTGTCGAACAACAAGCCGGCAGCCGCGGAGAAGGGCGCGGCGGCACCGGCCGCGCCGCTTGCGGCTACCGCGGCGAAGTAAGGCGAACAGCAGGGCTTAGGTGGGGGGCGCGTCTCGCGGCCCCCACATCATTGGACTTACCGTACGGAGCAGCAAATGGAAGATGGGTCAACCGCAAGCGTCGGCACGCCGCCTGGCGGAGACCCGCCGCCCTGGCAACCGTATACGCGGCCGCCGCGTCCCGGCCAGGAAACGCTGGAGCAGACCCTGGCGGGTGTGCGCAGCAAGATCTATCCGCGATCCGTCAGTGGCATCTTCGCCCGCTGGCGTATCGCCTTCGTCTTTATCACCCAGCTGATCTTCTACGGGCTGCCCTGGCTGCAATGGAACGGCCGGCAGGCCGTGCTGTTTGACCTGGGCGCACGCAAGTTCTACCTGTTCGGTCTGGTGCTGTGGCCGCAGGACGTGGTGTACCTGGCCGTGCTGCTGGTGATCTCGGCGCTGGCGCTGTTCCTCTTCACCGCCGTGGCGGGCCGGCTGTTCTGCGGTTACGCCTGTCCGCAAACGGTCTACACCGAAATCTTCATGTGGATCGAGCGCAAGGTCGAAGGCGACCGCATCGCGCGCATCCGCCTGGACGAATCGCCATGGACCTGGCGCAAGGCGCGCCTGAAAGTCACCAAGCACGTCTTGTGGATCGCGCTGGCGTGGTGGACGGGGTCCACCTTCATCGGTTATTTCGCGCCGATCCGCGAACTGGGCCATGAACTGTTCGCGCTGCAGCTCGGCCCGTGGCAATGGTTCTGGATGCTGTTCTACGGGTTCGCCACGTGGGGCAACGCCGGATTCATGCGCGAGTCCGTCTGCAAATACATGTGCCCCTATGCGCGTTTCCAGAGCGTGATGGTCGACCCGGACACCTTCGTCGTCACCTACGACAAGCGTCGCGGCGACCCGCGGGGCGGACGTTCGCGCAAGGTGGACCACAAGGCCGCCGGCCTGGGCGACTGCGTGGATTGCAGTTTGTGCGTGCAGGTCTGCCCCACCGGCATCGATATCCGGGACGG
Source organism: Achromobacter sp. (assembly GCF_057314935.1). Classification (NCBI taxonomy): domain Bacteria; kingdom Pseudomonadati; phylum Pseudomonadota; class Betaproteobacteria; order Burkholderiales; family Alcaligenaceae; genus Achromobacter; species Achromobacter sp. The sequence goes on along the minus strand of NZ_DBHKZA010000007.1, from coordinate 101,109 downwards.
CCTGCAGTACATGTGCATCGGCTGCGGCGCCTGTATCGATGCGTGCGAACAGGTCATGGACAAGATGCAGTATGAACCCGGCCTGATCCGCTACACGTCGGACCGCGCCATGCAGGATGGCCTGTCCGCCAAAAGCGCGCGTTCGCATCTGCTGCGCCCGCGCGTGCTGATCTACGGCACGCTGATCCTGATCATGGCAGTGGCGTTCGTGGCGTCGCTGGCGATGCGCAACCCCTTGCGGGTGGACGTCATCCGCGACCGCGGCGCGCTGGGCCGGGAAGTGGCGGGCGGCCAGATCGAGAACGTCTACCGCCTGCAGATCATCAACACGTCGGACACCGCCATGCGCCTGCGCCTGTCGGCAGACGGCATGCCGGGACTGGCCGTGATGACGGGCCAGCAGGGGTCGGACGTGGTTGAAGTGGAACCCGCCGCCAACAAGCTGGTTCCGATGGTGATCCGGGCGCCTGCCGGTGCCACGCCAGGCGCGCATGCCATCACGCTGCGCGCGCGCGGCCACGACGGCGAAAACCATCCCATCGAAACCGACGAACCCGCCAGCTTCTACGTGCCTGATTGACTACGTAAAGGACGAACTTCATGACCCTCGCACAATCCGCTCCGCCGCCCAAGCCCTGGTACTACGAACCGTGGCCCTGGATCCTGATGGCCGGCCCGTTCGCGGCCATGGTCGGGTGCTTCATCACGATCTACTTCGCCTACAGCAACTTCACGCACGAGCCGATCCTGGAAGGCGTGGTCAAGCGCGGCCTGGTGATTGAGCAGGCGGCGCCCAAGACCGGCGAAGCCGCGGGCGCCGCGCGCGCCAATCTCTGATGGGAGGACACAAATGGGCTTGCGTTCATTGATGTGGATATTGTGGCCGTCGTTCCTGGCGGCTGCGGCGGGCAGCGCCCTGATCTTCGCGCTGATCGATCCGTTGGACGTGGCGATCTTCGGGCACGTGCCCACGGGGCGCATGGGCTTCTACACGGTGTCGTTCTTCGTGTTGTGGGTGATGGCCGGTTTGTCCAGCACGCTGACGGCCTACCTGATGCCCAAAGCGGCCGAGGAAGACCCGCTTTGAATGGAAAGGGGCCCGCCAACCTGGCGGGCGCCGCGTCAGACCTTTTTGACGAACTCCGACTTCAGGCTCATCTGGCCGAAGCCGTCGATCTTGCAATCGATGTCGTGGTCGCTGTCGACCAGGCGGATGCCTTTGACCTTGGTGCCCATCTTGATCACGCCGCCGGACCCCTTGAGTTTCAGGTCCTTGATGACGGTGATGGTGTCGCCGTCCTGCAGGACGTTGCCGGCCGAATCGCGGTAGACGCGGGCGTCGTCGTCCGAAGGCGTGGCGTCCTGCGCCGACCATTCATGCGCACATTCCGGGCAGACGTAGCCGCCGCCATCCTCGTAGGTGAATTCGGATTGGCATTTCGGACAGGCGGGCAATGCACTCACGGGTGTACCTCAGGTGAAACGCGCGAATCGCGCAATACTCGATTGTACTGCCCCCGGGGTCTATTTTTTCCCTAACAAGTGCCTATCTTCACGCATTTTCGTGCAGTAAGTCGACAAAATGCTGTCCTGCAGCGCTCAAGGGGCGGTCGCGCGGCACAATGCTGCCGAACGCGGCCAGCGACTGCCGGATCTGGTAGGGCAGGATCGCCAACAGGCCGTGGCGGGCGTATCGGCTGGCGACCGATTCCGGAATGACACCCAGCATCTGCGACTTCATCGCCAGATTGGTGGTGGTCAGGATGGAGGCGGATTCGATCAGTCCGGGCGGCAGGGCCGTGTTGTGGGATCGGAACTCATGTTCGATCACGTCCCGCATCGGGCTGCCTTGCGGCTGCAGGATCCAGGGGTAGGCCTGCATCGCGTCGAAACTGACGCGCCGTTTGCGGGCCAGCGGGTGATCCACCGCCGCGATGACGGACAGGGCCTCGTCGCCGATCGGGCGGAACAGGTAATTGCGGTCCGACAGGGTCAGCATGCGGCCGATCACCACGTCCAGCTTGCCTTCGTTCAACTGCGCGATCAGCAGGTCGCTGGTGCCGGTGGAGATTTCCACCGCCAACAGCGGATATGTCCGTTTCAGGCGCAGCAGCGCGTCGGTCAAATGGCTGGGCGAGGCCGCCATGATGCTGCCGATGAAGAGTTTGCCGGCGCTGCCCAGCCGCAGTTCATCCAATTCGCGGGCCAGCGACGACACCGTTCCGCGCATGCCCCGGAAATGTCCCATGACGCACTCGCCCGCGGCCGTCAGCGCCAGGCCGCGGCCCACGCGCTCGAACAGCGGCTGGCCCAACGCCAGCTCCAGTTCGTGCAGCATCTTGCTGGCGGCGGATTGGGTCATGTTCAGTTGCTGCGCAGCCGCGCGCAGGGTGCCCCGGTCGTCAATGGCAAGCAGCAGCACGACCTGCCGCATGCGCAGCCGGGCCAACAGGGCAGGGACATTCAGGTTGCGTTCCATGATTGATCGCTTCAGGTGAACGGTTGGTGCGAAAGTTTCATTTTACGGAAACGGAGCTTCTCCCTAAGATGCATTCACAACAAATTGCCCGGCAGCGGCAAAGAATTTATCAAGGAGACAACCATGAAGATCCGCGTATTGGCCGCGATGGCGGCGGGCGCCCTGTGCCTGTCCGTCCTGGCCACCGGCCCGGCGCACGCCCAGGCGCAACCGGCCGGCTGGCCCACCAAACCGCTGCGCCTGCTGGTCGGGTCCGCGCCCGGCGGCGGCACCGACGCCATGGCGCGCGCCGTGGCCGACAGGCTGGGACCCATGCTCAAGCAGACGGTCGTGGTCGAGAACAAGCCGGGCGCGTCCAACACGCTGGCGGCCGATCTGGCCGCGAAGTCGGCGGACAGCCACACCATGGTGATGGGCGTGTCCACGGCCCACGCGATTGCGCCCCATCTGCTCAAGCTGGGATACGACAATGACCGCGACCTGACGCCCGTGGTGTTCGTGGGCGCGGTGCCCAACATCCTCGTCGTCAACAACCAGGTGCCCGCGAAATCGGTGCAGGAACTGATCGCGCTGCTTAAAAGCAAGCCGGGGGAATACAACTTCGCCAGCAGCGGCTCCGGCAGCACCCAGCACATCGCGGCGGAACTGTTCAAGGACGCCACCGGCGTGCAGATGACGCACATCCCCTACCGCGGCAGCGGTCCGGCCATGGTGGACCTGATGGGCGGGCAGGTGCAGATCGCCTTCGAGACGGCGTCGTCCGTCATCCCCCACATCAAAAGCGGCAAGGTGCGCGCGCTGGCGGTGCTGAGCGCCCGGCGCAACGCCCAATTGCCGGACGTGCCGACGATGGCCGAGGCCGGCGTGCCCGGCGTCGAAATGAGTGCGTGGTATGGCATCTACATGCCCAGCGCCACGCCCGCCGCCATCCAGAAGCGCATCCATGACGACGTCAACCAGATCCTGGCGCTGCCTGAAACGCAGACCCGCCTGTTGGCGATCGGCGCGGACATCACGCCAATGAGCCAGGAACAGTTCGCGCAATTCCACAAGACCGAGAATCAGCGCTACGCCGGCATCATCAAGAAGAACAACATTTCCGTGGAATGACCCCAGCATGAACCCCAACTCGAATTCCAACCCGAACCCCGTCATTGCCCTGACCCTGGGCGACCCCGCCGGCATCGGCGCCGAACTGATCGCCCGTCTGCTTGCCAAGCCAGAGGCCTGCGAGCGCGCCAATATCGTGCTGGTGGGCGACGCCTGGCTGTGGCGCGAAGGCCAGCGCGTGGCGGGCGTGCAGGTGGCGACGCAGACGGTGGACAGCATCGAGGCGGTGCGCAACCGGCCGGACACCCGCCTGCCGGCGTGGCTGGAAATGGACACGATCCGGCCCGACCAGGTCACCGTCGGCCAGCCCCAGGCGGCCGGCGGCGCCTCGGTGCTGCGCGTGCTGGATGCTTGCATGGACGCGGCGCGCGCCGGGCATGTGGACGCGATCTGTTTTGCGCCGTTGAACAAGTTCGCCATGAAGCTGGGCGGCTTGAAGCACGACGACGAACTGCACCACTTCGCGCAGTACCTGGGCGTCACCGGCTACTTCTGTGAATTCAACACGCTGGGCGAGCTGTGGACGTCGCGGGTGTCCTCGCATATTCCGCTGAAGGACGCTGCGGCGGCGCTGAGCATCGACGGCATCAAGGCGGCGACGCGGCTGATCTACCGGTCGCTGCAGGCCAACGGCATCGCCACGCCGCGCGTGGCGGTGGCCGCCTTCAATCCGCATGGCGGCGACGGTGGCACGTGCGGCCGCGAAGAGGTCGATATCATCGCGCCCGCCGTGCGCCAGCTGAACGAGGAGGGGCTGCCCGTGCAGGGACCCTTTCCCGCCGACACCATCTTCCTGAGAGCGCAGGCCGGCGAGTTCCAGGCGATCGTCACCATGTACCACGACCAGGGGCAGATCGCGATCAAGCTGCTGGGCTTCGCGCGCGGGGTGACGGTGCAGGGCGGCCTGCCGATCCCCATCACCACGCCCGCGCACGGCACCGCGTACGACATCGCGGGCCAGGGCCGCGCCAATGTGGAAGCCACCTGGCAAGCCTTCCAGATCGCCTGCCGGATGGGCGTATCGCACCGTTTCCCGTCTTCCAAGTAGGAACCCGACATGAAGATCAAATCCGTCCGCGCCCGCGTTTTCGAATGGACCGGCAAGACCGTGCCGCCCCAGGGCAATTTCTGCTCCAACGCCATGGACCTGCTGTATTCCAAGCAGGAAACCATGAGCACGTTCCGCTTTCACGGCTGGACCGTCGTCGAAGTGGAAACCGATGACGGCATCGTGGGGCTGGGCAATGTGGCGCTGGCCCCGCGCGTGGCCAAGGCCATCATCGACCAGTACCTGACGCCGCTGGTGGTGGGGCAGGACCCGTGGGACTACGAATACCTGTGGCAGCGCATGTACCGGGCCACGCACGCCTGGGGCCGCAAGGGCGTGACGATGGCGGCCATCTCGGGCATTGACCTCGCCATCTGGGACATCCTGGGCAAGTCGGTGAACAAGCCTGTCTTCAAGCTGTTGGGCGGCCGGACCAAGGAGAAGATCCCTGTCTACTACTCCAAGCTGTACCGCACCGATCTGAAGGCGATGCAGGAAGAGGCGCAGACCTATCTGGACCAGGGATTCACCGCGTTCAAGATGCGCTTCGGCTACGGGCCGGCGCATCTGCAGAAGGGCGTGGCCGAGAACCTGAAGTCGGTCGAGGCCGTGCGCGAAGTCATCGGGTACGACACGGACCTGATGCTGGAATGCTATATGGGGTGGAACCTGGAATACGCCAAGCGCATCCTGCCCAAGCTTGAGAAGTTCGAGCCCCGCTGGCTGGAAGAGCCCGTCATCGCCGATGATGTCGACGGCTACGCCGAATTGAACCAGCTGACGTCGATCCCGATCTCGGGCGGCGAGCACGAGTTCTCGCTTTACGGGTTCAAGCAGCTGCTGGACAGGAAGGCGGTGTCGGTCGTGCAGTACGACACGAACCGCGTGGGCGGCATCACGGCGGCGCACAAGATCAATGCGCTGTGCGAGGCCTACAGCGTGCCGGTCATCCCGCACGCCGGCCAGATGCACAACTACCACCTCACCATGAGCACGCTGGCCTCGCCCATGAGCGAGTATTTTCCGATGTTCGACGTGGAAGTCGGCAATGAGCTGTTCTACTACATCTTCGACGGCGAGCCGGTGGCCAAAGAGGGCTTCATCGACCTGGACGACAACAAGCCGGGCCTGGGGCTGACGCTGAAGACCGAGTACCTGAATGATTTCAACATCATCGAATAGGCCCGCCATGATCACGACCCCCACGATCCCCACGCCCCAGGCGCCGCGTTACCGCGGCATCTTCCCGGTGGTGCCCACGCCTTTCACCGAGGCGGGCGACCTGGATCTGCCCAGCCAGAAGCGGGCAGTGGACTTCATGATCGATTCGGGCGTGGACGGCCTGTGCATCCTGGCGAACTTCTCCGAACAGTTCGTGCTGTCGGACGACGAACGCGAGGTGCTCACGCGGACCATCCTGGAACACGTGGCGGGCCGCGTGCCCGTCATCGTGACGACCACGCACTTCAGCACCCGGGTGTGCGCGGCGCGCAGCCGGCGCGCGCAGGACCAGGGCGCGGCCATGCTGATGATCATGCCGCCCTACCATGGGGCGACGATCCGCGTGCCTGAAGCGCAGGTCGAGGCGTTCTTCCAGCAGGTGTCGGACGCGGTGGACATTCCCATCATGATCCAGGACGCGCCGGTGGCGGGCACGCCGTTGTCGGCCGCGCTGTTGGCCAAGATGGCGCGCGAAATCCGGCAGGTCTCGTATTTCAAGATCGAGACCGCGGGCGCTGCCTCCAAGCTGCGCGACCTGATCGCGTTGGGCGGGGCGGCGGTGGAGGGCCCCTGGGACGGTGAGGAAGCCATCACGCTGCTGCCCGACCTGGACGCGGGCGCCACGGGATCCATGACGGGCGGCGGCTTCGCCGACGGCATCCGCCCCATCATCGAGGCGCACCGCGCGGGCCGGCGCGATGAGGCCTACTGCCTGTACGAGCGCTGGCTGCCGTTGATCAACTATGAAAACCGGCAGGGTGGCATCCTGACCGCCAAAGCGCTGATGAAGGCCGGCGGCGTGATCGATTGCGAGGCGCCCCGGCACCCGTTCCCGCCCATGCGCCCCGAGGTCCGGCAGGGCCTGTTGGAAACCGCCCGCCGATTGGACCCCCTGGTGCTGCGTTGGGGGCGTTAATCCCTGAAACGGGAACACTGCGTTCCGCCACGCCGAACAAGCTGTAACGGCGTGGCGGGTAAAATCTCCGGCTATCGATCACGTCGGGGGCTCGTGTGCAGCCGGTTATATCAGTTCAGGGCTTATCCAAGCGGTACGCCTCGGGGTTCCAGGCGCTCAAGAGCGTCAACCTGGAAATTCAGCGCGGTGAGATCTTCGCCTTGCTCGGGCCGAATGGCGCGGGCAAGACGACACTGATCAGCATCATCTGCGGCATCGTCAATCCCAGCGATGGCCGTGTCCTGGCCGACGGCCACGACATCGTGTCGGACTTCCGCGCCGCGCGTTCCAAGATCGGCCTGGTGCCGCAAGAGATTTCCACCGACGCGTTCGAAAGCGTCTGGAACACCGTCACGTTCAGCCGTGGCCTCTTCGGCAAGCCGGCCAATCCGGCCTACATTGAAAAGGTGTTGCGCGACCTGTCCTTGTGGGACAAGAAGGACAGCCGCATCATGGCGCTGTCGGGCGGGATGAAGCGCCGCGTCATGATCGCCAAGGCGTTGTCGCACGAACCGGCCATCCTGTTCCTGGACGAGCCCACGGCGGGCGTGGACGTGGAGTTGCGCCGCGGCATGTGGGAAATGGTGCGGCGCCTGCGCGAAAGCGGCGTCACCATCATCCTGACCACGCATTACATCGAAGAAGCGCAGGAAATGGCCGACCGCATCGGCGTGATCCGCAAGGGCGAGATCATCCTGGTCGAAGAAAAGGACGCGCTGATGGCCAAACTGGGCAAGCGCCAGCTGAGCCTGACCTTGAAAGCGCCGTTGCCGGGCATCCCGACCGCGCTGGACGCCTATCAGCTGGACTTGTCCAGCGATGGGTACAAGCTGGTCTATACCTACGACAACCAGGGAGGCGGCCAGATTTCCCAGCTGCTGCACGACCTGAGCCGGCTCCAGATCGAATTCACCGACCTGAATTCATCGGAAAGCTCGCTCGAGGATATCTTTGTCAGCCTGGTACACGGTCAATCATGAACTTCTACGCCATCCGCGCGATCTACCTGTTTGAAATGGCCCGGGCCTGGCGCACGCTGATGCAAAGCGTGTTGTCGCCGGTCATCTCCACGTCGCTGTACTTCGTGGTGTTCGGTTCGGCCATCGGTTCGCACATGGTCGAGATCGATGGGGTCAGCTACGGCGCGTTCATCGTGCCGGGCATGATCATGCTGTCGCTCTTGACGCAAAGCATCGCCAACGCGTCCTTCGGCATCTACATGCCGCGGTTCTCCGGCACCATCTACGAAATCCATTCGGCGCCCATCTCGTATGTGGAGATCGTCATGGGCTACGTGGGGGCGGCCGCCAGCAAGTCCATCATCCTGGGGCTGATCATGCTGGCCACGGCGCGCCTGTTCGTGTCGTTCGAAGTCGCGCACCCGGTCTGGATGCTGGGCTTCCTGGTGCTGACGGCCGTCACGTTCAGCTTGTTCGGCTTCATCATCGGCGTGTGGGCCGACGGCTTCGAGAAGCTGCAGATCATCCCGCTGATGATCATCACGCCGCTGACCTTCCTGGGCGGCACCTTCTATTCGATCAAGATGCTGCCGCCGTTCTGGCAGACCGCCACCCTGTTCAACCCGGTGGTCTACCTGGTCAGCGGCTTCCGCTGGGCGTTCTACGGCGTGTCGGACGTCAGCGTCGGGGTCAGCGTCGGCATGACGCTGGTGTTCCTCGTTGCCTGCCTGATCGGCGTACGCTGGATCTTCAAGACGGGCTATCGGCTGAAGACCTGATCAATCGGCGGCCGTGGGCGCGCGGCGGGCCATGCCGTCAAAGGCATCGAGCAGCCGTTCGCGCCACGCATGGACGGGGTCGTCTTCGGCCAGCAGTTCCAGCGGGCTGGTGCAGCGGGCCCACATGAACATCCCGAACACCGCATAGTCGGCATAGCCGTGCTGGCTGCCCGCCAGGTAGGGCTGCTTGCCCAGCGTCAGGCGCAGCGGCAGCAGCGCTGCCCGTAATGCCGCGATCTGTTCGGCGTAACCCGCCGGCAGGTCTTCCAGTCTGCCGAAGCGCTTTTCCCGCGAGGCGCGGAAGTAGTCCTGGTCTTTCTCGTGGATCAGGCCGTGGATGGCGGGCAGCAACAGGCGCGCCAGCACCGGCACCAGCGTGGCATCGGCCCAGGCGTTCGCGAACCGCGTGACCGCGCGCCCGCCCGCGCCGCCGAACAGGGACGGCCGTTCGGGAAACGTGTCTTCCAGATAGCAGGCGATCTGCCATGAATCGCTGACCACATGGGTGTCGTGCACCAGCACCGGAACCAGCTTCTGGCCGGAAAAGTCGATCGCTTCCTTTTCGGTGAAGCGCCAGGGCACGGTCTTGGCGGACAGGCCCTTGTGGGCCAGCGCCATGTGCGTTTTCCAGCAATGCGGGCTAAAGCGCAGCGACGCGTCGGCGCCGGCCAAATCGTACAGGGTGAGATCCGGGTTCAAGATGCCGCGCTCCTTGGACATGCCAGTGGAAAAGGACGGCAGTCAGGATAACGCTTCCCCGCTTGGCGGCCCATAAGAAAAAGCGCCACGCGCCCGAGGACGCGTGGCGCAGGCCGGACAATCCCCGGTCCGGCCTTGGGTTACTTCGGCGCGCCCTGGCTCATGTTCATGACTCGCTGCTTCAACTGCGGGTCCTGCTGCACGGCCTGGCCGATGCCATTGAATTCTTCGACGGTCAGTCCGTCCGCACGCACCAGCTGCACCATCTTGGCGTCCGCTTCCTGCACCACCTTCTGCTTGGCGTCATCGGACTTTGCCGCGTCGACCTTGGGCCGGTATTCGTCGACCACGCCGGACACCTTTTGCGATGCCGAGGCGAAGCGTTGCAGCTGCTGGTCGGTGGGTTGCGTAATGGCGGGGGCCATCTGCGGTTGAGCCGGCGGCTGGCTGGCGTTCTGCGCCAGGGCGGGGGCACCGGACAGCGCCGTCGTCAGAATGGCGGCGGATAGGAATGCGTAAGTGGAACGCTGCATGAAACCTCCTTGTTCCGGTTGAATGTCCGACCATGATGACGACGGGACCGGCCGCGGGACAAGTTTCGCGATGTGTTTTCCTGTGTCGGCAGGCCACGAGATCCGGGCGTGCCGCGGGAGGGCCGCCCCTGGGGCGGCGCCAGAAACGTTTTGCGCGGTTTCGTAGTCGCTGCTGGTCGCGATGTGTCTTTAGGTTTGTGCGGCGCAGCGCGGGTCGCGCGCCGACGGGTCAGATCAGCAGCATGCTCAGCATCACCAGCGCCAGCAGCAGGATGTACACCCGGGCATGCAGGCGGTCGGGAATGCGCGGGATCAGCGGCGCCGCCAGCCGGATGCCCGCCAACGAACCCAGCGCCAACGCCGCGAAAGCCAGCAGATCGACATAGCCGACGATCCATGGGGCCAACGCGGCGGGCAGGCCGCGCGCCGCCGCCATATAGGCCAGTGTGCCCACGATGGCCACCGGCAGCGTCAGCGGGTTGGCCATTGCCGCCGCCTTGGCCATGGGCAGGCCGCGCCGGCGCAGCAAGGGCACTGTCATCACGCTGCCGCCAACCCCAAGGAAAGTGGCGATGGCGCCAATGACCACGCCGCCGCCCACCACGACGCCCTGTCCCAAGGGCCGCGGCGCCTGCGTGTCATGCTGCTGCGCCAGGAAACCTTGGCGCAGCAGGCAGTCCAGGATCGTCACGCCCAGGTAGGCGATGAAGATCCCGCGCACCAGGTCGCCGCTGGCGCGGGTGGCGGCCCACGCGCCCAGCAGGGCGCCCGCGGCGATGAAGGCGGCCAGCGGCCAGACGTAGGCGCGCACGATATTGCCGGCGCGCTGATGCTTGCGCGTGGCGGCGATGGAATTCACGATCATGACGCAGGTGGACGTCGCCACCGCGATGTGCATCGCGGACTGGCCGATGGCGTCGCCCGCGCCGTGCGTGGCCGTCAGCACCCCGTACAGCACCGGCACCACGACAAAACCGCCGCCGAAGCCGAACAGGACCGTGGTGACGCCGCTGGCGCAGCCGAACAAAGCCAATACGAGATAAAGCATGCCGTCCATCCTTTCGCATAGAAGTCGCCACGATACGGCGGGGAGGATTGGCCTGCTTTATAGGATTGGACAATAATGTTCGTATTTCGGCCAAGCCCGTCGGTTGCCCACTCCGTCTGCCATGCGAAATACCCATATCGACCGCTACGACTCGCTAGACCGCGCCGTGGTCGCCATCGGCAACGACTATCCGCCTGGCCAGCTGCTGCCGGCCCATGCGCACCGCCGCGCGCAGCTGCTGTACGGCGCCACCGGCGTCATGCAGGTCGAAACCCGCGACGGCAACTGGGTGGTGCCGCCGCAGCGCGCCGTCTGGATACCCGCCGGCGTGACGCATCAGGTCCGCATGCTGGAAGTCAGCACGCGTAGCGCGTACATCGAACCCGGCGCCGCGCGCGCGGATCGCGACGCCTGCGAGGTGATCGAGGTGTCGCCGCTGTTGCGGCAATTGCTGCTGGAAGCCGTGGACATGCCCGCCGCCTATGAGCGCGAAGGGCGAGACGGCGCGCTGGCGGCCTTGCTGCTGCACGAGGTCGACCGCGCGCCCGTGTTGCCGCTGCATATTCCGCTGCCGCGGGACAAGCGGCTGGCGCCGCTGTGCCGGGCCTTCATCGCCGCGCCCGACGCGCGCGTGCCGCCGCAGGCGTGGGCCGACCGCCTGCACATGAGCCTGCGCACGTTCAGCCGCCACTTCCGGCAGCAGACCGGCATGTCCTTTTCGGCGTGGCGGCAACGCGCTTGCGTGGTGCTGGCGCTGGCGCGGCTGGCTTCCGGGCAGCCGGTCACCGCCATCGCGCTGGACTTCGGCTATCAAAGCCCCGCGGCGTTCTCCACGATGTTCCGCCGGGTGCTGGGCAGCCCCCCGACCGAGTACCTGCGGCAGGACTAGTGTGTTGGTACTATCGCGACACGAATGTCGGCCCGTGCCGGGCCGACCGCCAATACGGATTCCATCACCTTGTCGCAATCACCGCTTTCCGTGGGTATCGCCGGCGCGGGCAGCGCGGGACTGGCCACTGCGCTGGCGCTGGCGCAGGCCGGGCATCAGGTGCGCGTCTTTGAAAAGCATCCGGGTTTCACGACCCAGGGCGCGGGCCTGCTGCTGCAGCCGCCCGGCGTGCGCGCGCTGCGCTCCTTAGGGGTGGACGTGGCCGCGCTGAATGTAGGTGCGCCGATCGACCGCCTGCTGGGGGTGTCGCATCGCGGCTGGCCTGTCGTCGATATCGATTACGTGGGGGATGGCGCCCGCGCGGTGACCCGGGCGGCGTTGGGCGGGGTGCTGTTCGACGCCTGCCGGCGCGCGGGCGTCGCGTTCTCGTTCGGCTGTCCGGTCCAGACGCTGGACAGCCAGGCGGGCAGGGCGCGCGTGGTCCATGGGGACGGCGCCAGCCAGGCGGAATCCCTGTTCGACGTGTTCGTGGTGGCCGATGGCGCCGCGTCCGCGCTGCGTGAACAGGTGGGGTTGGCCAGCAAGTCCCGCGTGTATCGATGGGGAGCGTTGTGGGGGCAGTTCTGGACGCCGGACTGGCCGGGGGCCACGCAGCTCTTGCAGCGCTTTCGCGGCACGCGCCAGATGATGGGGCTGCTGCCTACTGACATCGGCCCCCAGGGCGTCCGCCTGTCGCTGTTCTGGAGCATTCGCCATGACGCCTTGCCCGCTTGGCGCGCCGCGCCGATCGGGCAGTGGAAGGATCAGTTGCTGGCGTTGTGGCCCGAAGCCGCGCCGGTCGTGGCCCAGGTGTCCCGGCATGAGGACCTGGCCGTGGCCACTTATCGCCATACGTGGCCGCGCGGGCTGGCGGCCGGGCCCTATTGCGCGGTGGGGGACGCCGGTCATGCGATGAGCCCGCAGTTGGGACTGGGGGCGACGTTGGCGGTGTTGGATGCGCTGGCGCTGGCGCGCGCGCTGGGCGAGTACGGCGCCGCCGAGGGACCGTCGCGTTACGCGCGCAGCCGGCTGCTGCCATCACGCCTGTACCAGACGCTGAGCCGCGCCTTGACGCCGTGTTTCCAGTCGTCGGGCCCGGGCCTGTGGCGCGACTTGCTGTTCGGCGGGTCGTTGCTGGTGCCCGGCGTGCGCGGGTTGATGAAGCGGGGGCTGCTGGCGATGCCGGCGGCGGACGAGGCCCGGCGCCGTTGATGGCGCGTCAGGCCGCGTACCACAGCACCGCGAAGAAATGGCACACGGTGCCGGCCAGCACGAACAGGTGCCAGATGAAATGGCTGTAGCGCCAGCGGTTGTCGAACACGAAGAACACCACGCCGCCCGTGTAGGCCAGGCCGCCGGCCACCAGCCACCACAGCCCGCCCGTGGGCACGCGTTCGATCAGTGGATTCACGGCGATGATCACCAGCCAACCCATCGCCAGGTAGAGGCCCGTCGAGATGGCAGGTCGATTCAGGCGCTTGCTGGCCTTCAATCCCACGCCCAGCAGCGCCAGTCCCCAGACCAGGCCGAACAGGGTCCAGCCCCACGGGCCGCGCAGCGCGCCCAGCGCAAACGGCGTATAAGTGCCGGCGATCAGCAGGTAGATGGCCGAGTGGTCCAGCACGTTGAAGATCTGCTTGGCGCGGCAGAGCGGCAGCGCGTGGTAGATGGTGGAGGCCAGATACAGCAGGCACATCGATGCCGCGAACACGGCGGCGCCTGCGATGAAGGCGGGGTCGCCCTGGCGTACGGCGGCGATGATCAGGAACGGGGCGGCGGCCACGGCGCCTGCCGCGCCCACGCCATGGCTGATGGTGTTGGCGATTTCTTCGCCCAGGGTCTGGGGTCTGTCGTTGGGAAACATGAATGCGTCTTGTTGTGTTGGTGCAAGGCTTACACCATAGGCGGTTTGCGCGGCGCGCTCAAGCGGCCACTCGCCCGCCGGCCCACTGATGCGGGCTGGCTTGATCTTGTGCAAATCGCGCACGGGCCGGACAGGCGGCCAGGCGCGGCCGCGAAGTTACTCTGTGATACATTTCACGCAGAAATAAATCCGCCCGCAGAGGCGGTGTACGTTCTTTTCCCAGGCTCGCGTCCGCGATCTGCGCGTCCGCGCGGCCGCAACAGATACTCTAAGGGGAGGCACCGATGATTCCGGCAATTGGCCTTATGGTTGGGGCATACATCGTTACGCGGATGACAGCCATGTTGACGCGTCCCGACTCCAGTAAAGTGGTCAGGGTATTGTCCATACTCACTATCGCCGTTGCGTTGATGTCCTGTCTGCAATTGTTGACGGGCGGTCTCGGTCCGGCGCCAAGATTCTGAGCTCCAGGCGTCCGCGACCTTGCGGACGCGATGGCCTGCGTGCCGCAGCGAGCGGCCCCGCGGCGTCAAGACGCCGACGCGAAGTCAAGAAGGTTTACTGGCCGAGGCCTAGCAATGGCGCGCAGTTTTACCAGTCTGTTTTTCAAAGCCGCAAAGAAACTAAGCAAACTCCAGCGCGCCGCGATGCGCATGGCGGCCCCCAAGTCCGCCAGGAAGCGAACCCCGTCGGTACGCAAGGCGGCAGCCAAGCCGGCGCCGCCGGCCGCGACGCCCCGCCAGCCGGCTGCCCCCTCCCTGGGCGGCGGCCGTTGGGAGTCGTCGCGGCAGTTCTCCGACGGCGCGGGGCGTCAGCTGACCTTCGCGCGCTATACCCCGGTATCTGCGCCACGCGCCGGCATGCCGTTGGTGGTGATGCTGCATGGATGCCGCCAGACGTCGCTGGCATTTGCGCGCGGCACGCGCATGAACCAATGGGCCGACGCCGGCGGCTTCATGGTGCTGTACCCGCAGCAATCCATGACTCGCCAGGTCCAGCGCTGCTGGCGCTGGTTTCAGCCCGATGACCAGCATGGCGGCGCCGAGGCCGACTTGATCGCGGCGCTGATCCGAGCGGAAGTCGCGCGGCACGGACTGGACCCGGAACGGGTCTACGTCGCGGGGCTGTCCGCGGGCGCGGGCATGGCGGCGTTGGTGGCCCTGCGGCATCCCACGTTGATCGCCGCCGTGGCCATGCATTCCGGCCCGGTGGTGGGCGATGCCCATAGTGCCGCCGGCGGCATCGGCACCATGCGGCGCGGCAGCCTCAAGCCCTTGCTGCCGCTGCTGGAAGGCGTGGCCGACCCAGGCGTGTTCCGTCTGGGCATGCCCGCGCTGATCCTGCAGGGGCAGTTGGACCCGGCGGTGGCGCCCCGCAACGGAAAGCAGCTGTTCGAACAGTTCCGCGCGTTGAACGACTTGCGCCCGGAAGACGTTCCGGTCGAGCGCGTGCTGGGGCTGGGCACCGACAAGGCGTACCGCCGGGTGGACTTGCTGCGCGGACGCAAGACGATTTTGCGCCTATGCGAAATCACGCGACTGGAGCACGCGTGGAGTGGCGGCGACGCCTCGGTGAAGTACCACGCGCGCGGCGGCCCCGATGCCTCCGCGCTGGTCTGGCGCTTTTTCCAGGGCTTGCGCCGGACGGGCTCGGGCCAGCCGCAAGCGTAGACGCCATTGTTCGCGAATCGGGAATGCAGTTGTCGACGCCGGCAGCCGGAGAAACCGCAGGTCGCGGCGGTAAGATCGCCCCATTCCTGATCCCGGCGGAGCGCGTGCTTCGCCCAGGCTGGCCTTTTTGGAAATCTTCGCCATGTCCCTCTCCCTCTATCGGGCGTCCGTGCCTGTCTTCGTTCGCGGCATGGCCGTGCTGGCCGACCTGCTTGAAAAAGCCGTCGCCCATGCGCAGGCCGAAGGGCTCGACCCCGCCACGCTCGTCAATGCGCGCCTGGCGCCTGACATGTATCCCCTGTCCGGCCAGATCCAGCGCGCCAGCGACGCCGCCAAGTTCGCGGTGCAGCGCCTGTCCCAGGGGCAGGCCCCGAAGTTTCCGGACGAGGAAACGACCTTCGCGCAGTTGCAGCAACGCATCGCCGACACCATCGCATACCTGCAGAGCGTGACGCCTGAACAAATGGACGGCGCGGAAAGCCGCAAGGTCGTCGTGAACTTCGGCGAGTTCAAGCCGGAGTTCAGCGGCGAGGATTACCTGCTGACGTTCGCGCTGCCCAACTTCTATTTCCACGTCACGACTACGTATGCGATCTTGCGCAACGCCGGCGTGAAAATCGGCAAGCTCGATTTCCTGGGGCCGTATTCGCAGTAAGCCGCCGTTACTGCTTGGCGGCCTGATCGCCGCAACCGGTCATTTCGCCCATTTTGGCCATGTTCTGCTGGATCTCTTCGGGCGAATAGTCGAACTGGTGCGTGGCGATGGACCAGCGGTGGCCGAACGGATCCACGACCTGGCCATAGCGGTCCCCCCAGAACATGTCAGCGACCGGCATCGTCACGGTGGCGCCGGCTGCGACGGCCTGCTTCATCGCCGCGTCTACGTCTTTCATGTACAGATGCAGCGTCACCGGGGAGCCTTTCAGCGCCTTGGCACCCAGGCTGCCCCATTCAGGGAAATCGTCCATCAGCATCAGCACGGAATCCCCGATGCGGATGGCGGCATGCATGACCTTGCCGTTGGGCCCCGGCAGGCGCGCGAGCTCTTCGGCGTTGAAGGCTTTCTTGTAGAAGGCGATGGCGTCCGAGGCGCCCTCGCACACGATGTGCGCGGTCAGCGTGTGCATGCCGTCGGGGATGGGATTCTTTGCGGGCGTAGCCATGGTGTGTCTCCAGAATCGTGGACTATCAGTGGGGGACGGAGCACCCGGGTCCAATGGGGCCGGGCGCCTCCTTTCTCTACGACGAACGGGGGCTGCCGATTTCGACAGGCCGCCCGGGTTTTATTTGCCGACCAAGGTATTGAAGCCGCCCAGGCACATGCGCTTGAAATCGAAAATGCCTTCGCAAGACATGCCGGTCAACCTGGGGTCCGCCATGACGAGGGCGTTGATCCGGTCGCGTTCGGCCTTGTTTTCGAACACGACCCAGGCGAACACGACCGTTTCGTCCTCTTTGGCGCCAGCGGCGGCGGTGAATGAGCCAAAGCCCTCCCTGTCGATGTCTTCCGCGACGCATTCCCGGTAGTCCAGCGCGCCATGCTCCATCCAGACGGCCATGGCCTGTTCCGCCATGTTTTTGTAGGTCGGCAGCTTTGCGCGGGGCACGGCAAGCAGGTAACCATCTATGTACTTTTCCATCAAACACTCCTTTGATCCATGTTGTTCTATTCAGTGGCGGGCGCACCCGCTGGTTGCGCTCGCCGCCGTCCGGCCTCAATGCCGGCAGATGTCACTGTATCGGGATTGGGAGCGCTTTCAGATAGGGGATTGCGACATTCTTGCGGGTGGATTGCGACAGTCGGCAGGCGTATGCTTGGCGTCATGAAAAATGACGCCGCGCCGCATCCGCCGCGCGGGTCTATGAGCCCCTTCCGAGGGGGCATCTTCGGAGCCGCCCGGCGATGAAAAACGTCGCTTTCCTTTTGCCGACGGGAGCCAATATCGCTTCCCTGGAAACCGCGCGCCATGGCTTTCTGGTGGCCAACGAGTATCTGGCCGCGCATGGCCGCGAACCGCGGTTCCGCGTGCGCACGTTGGCCTTGACCCGCGAGGTCAGTCTGGACGACGGCCGCATCAAGGTGCAGGCCGATCTGGTGCTGGCCGACGAGCCTGAAATCGACATCTGCATCGCGCCGCCTTTGCTGGGCGCGGTGTCCGATGCCGTGCTGTCCAACCGCGAGCTCATCGACTGGTTGTCGCGCCATCACCGCGAAGGCGGCGAAGTCGCCAGTTTGTGCATGGGCGCCGCGCTGCTGGCGGCAGGCGGAGTGCTGGATGGCCAGCAGGCGGTGGTGCATTGGGTGGCGCAGAACCTGTACGCCAGCCTGTTCCCGAACGTGCAATGGGTCAGTGACCGGATCGTCATGGCCGACAACGGCATCTATACCAGTGGCGGCGCGTTTTCGGCGGCGCATCTGGTGTTGCACCTGATCGAGAAATACACCGACCGCGACACCGCCATCTGGTGCGCCAAGTACTTCCAGCTGGATTGGAGCCGGCAGAGCCAGCTGCCGTTCTCGGTGTTCATGGGCCAGAAGGGCCATGCCGACGACGTCGTGCGCGCCGTGCAGAACGACATCGAAGGCCGCTACACGGAAAAGATCACCGTGGAAGATCTGGCCGACCGCCATGCGATGGGCCGCCGCACGTTGGAACGGCGGTTCCGGCAGGCCACCGGAAACAGCATCGTGGAATACGTGCAGCGGGTCCGCGTCGAAGCCGCGAAGAAGCGGCTGGAGACCTCGCGCAAGAGCGTGTCGGAAGTCATGTACGAAGTCGGCTACAACGACACGAAGGCGTTTCGCGACATCTTCAGTAAATACTGCGGCATGTCGCCGGTGGGTTATCGCGAGCGCTATCAGTGACGCTGCGCCGGGATGCGATCCCGGCGCAGGCCCGCAGCGCCATCATCCGCGTTGCGGCGTCGCGGGGGCCGCGCTTTGCGCGGCGCCGCCGCGCAGGCGCAGATACTCCGCGTGGCGGCGCAAGTATTCGGCATCGTTGAGGTCAGGCGTGTCTTGCGTGCGCGAGAGTTCCGCCATCCCGGACTCGCGCCATGCGCGCAGATCGGCCTGGATGTCGGCCTGCGTCAGCGTGCCGGCCGGGGGCGGCGGCACTTGGGTTTCTTCGGCGGCTGCGGCACTGCCAGCGGCAAGCGCGAAGACAAGTGTTGCGGCGGCGGATGCGAAGGTCATGATCATGTCGAGATCTCCTGTTGGTCGCATTCAATGCGGTTTGGGGGGATCGGCGTTTTCCGATCCTTGACGCCATTCTGGACAGCAGCGGCTGACCCCACCGTGACCCGCGCATAACATCTTTGTCAGCTTCGGCCACGCGATTTTCCGGGCTTGCGTCGTTTCGTCATTTCCGCGTCAGCAACGCGTCACGGTCAGGACAGTGTCGGGAATCTAGAGTGCATGCTCTTCACGTCTACGGGGCGACGCAGCCATGGTGTCCTTCACGCAATTCCTGACGCGTCCGCGGATCATCGCGTCGGCTTCCTTTCTGGCGTTGGCGACCGCGGCAGCCGCCTATCTTTGGTGGCCGCGCGACAGCGGTGCGGCCGCGCCGGCCGAACGGCCGGCCGTTCCGGTGCGCATTGCGCTGGTGGAACGCCGGCCCGAATTGCCGATGCGCTTGCGCTCGCCTGGCGACGTCCGTTCCTTGCGCAGTGTCGATGTGCGCACGCAGGTCGATGGCGTGCTGAACGAGATCGCCGCGCAAGAGGGCGCCATGGTGCGGGCCGGAGACGTCCTGGCGCGCATCGACCATCGGGTGATCGAGTCCGAGCTGGTGCAAGCCCAGGCGCAGCACGCGATGGCGGCCGCGCAGTTGCACGTGGCGCGCCTCGATCTGGCGCGGTATCGCAGCCTGCGCAAGGAAGAGGCCGTTTCCACGCAGATCCTGGAGCAGCAGGTGGCCCGGGTGAACGAGCTGCAAGCGTCTGCCCGCAATCTTGAGGCGGCCGTGCAGGCCCAGAAGGTCCTGCTGTCCCATACGGAGATCCGCTCGCCGTTGGAGGGCCGGGTCGGCCTGCTTCGGCTGCATGCGGGCAATGTGCTGCGTGCCGCGGAATCGCAGGTCATGTTCACCATCGTCCAGATGGATCCGATCGCGGTGGAAGTGTCGGTGCCGCAAGCGCTCTTGCCGCGCATCCAGGAGGCCTTGTCCGGCATGTCGGACGTGCCGGTGCAGGCGTATGCCAGCGACGGCGGAGCCGTTCTGGGCGAGGGCAGGCTGGCCCTGATCGACAACCAGGTCTCCGCGGCCAGCGGCACGATACGGTTGAAGGCGCTGTTCGACAATCGCGACGGCCGGCTCTGGCCGGGGCAGTCGGTCGTGGCGTCGGTGGAGTTGCAGGTGCTGCAGGACGTGCTGGTCGTGCCCGCCCGCGCGCTGCAGCGGGGCGACGGGCGCATCTTCGTCTGGCACGTCGAAGACGGCATGGCGCAGCCGCGCGAGGTAGACGTGCAGCATCAGACCGATACGCTGGCGGTGGTGTCGGGGGTGGACGCGGGCGCGGCCGTCGTCGTGGACGGCGCATCCCGCTTGTACCCGGGAGCGAAGGTGCGCACCGAGGCTGCGGGGGGCGGTACGCAGCCGCCTGGCGTGGCGATCGCGGGCAAGGTGGTCGCCGATGCAACGCGCTAGCCTTTATGCGTGGTGCATCGCGCATCCCGTCGGCACGGTGCTGTTGACGGTCGCCGTAGTGCTGTTGGGCGCGCTGGCGTATGCGCGTCTGCCCGTGGCGCCGCTGCCTGAAGTGGACTTTCCCACCATCCAAGTCGAAGCGCGGCTGCCTGGCGCCAGCGCCCAGACCATGGCCTCGTCGGTCGCCACGCCGCTCGAGGTGCAGTTCAGCGCGATTCCCGGCGTCAGCGAGATGACCTCGTCCAGTTCGATTGGCGCCACCACGCTGACCTTGCAGTTCTCGCTGGACAAGAACATCGACGTGGCGGCCCAGGAATTGCAGGCAGCCATCAATACCGCCGCGGGCCGTCTGCCCGCCGACATGCCCAACCTGCCCACCTGGCGCAAGGTGAATCCGGCGGACAGCCCGATCCTGATCCTCAGTGTGACGTCGGAGACCTTGTCGTTGACCGAACTGAGCGATCACACGGAGACCGTGCTGGCGCGCCAACTGAGCCAGGTGGAAGGGGTGGGCCAGATCACGCTGACGGGCCAGCGCCGGCCCGCGATACGTGTGCGCGCCAATCCCGAGTCGCTGGCGGCCACGCGCAGCAGCCTGGAAGACGTGCGCAGCGCCATCCAGCGCGGCAGCGTGAACCTGCCCAAAGGATCGCTGTTCGGCGCCGACCGCGTGGCGACGCTGGACGTGAACGACCAGTTGTTCGATCCGGCGGACTACGGTGAGCTGGTGATCGGCTATCGCGAAGGCCAGCCGGTGCTGCTGAAAGACGTCGCTACCGTCGAGCACGGCGCCGAAGATGATTACGCCGGGGTGTGGCCCAACGGTAAACCGGGGGTCGGCGTGATCATCCGGCGCCAGCCCGGGGCCAATATCGTGGCGACGGCGGACCGCATCATGCAGGCGCTGCCGGCCCTGCAGGCGGCGTTGCCTGCCGATGTGGCCGTGGAGATCTACAACGACCGCACCCGCACCATCCGGTCGTCGCTGCACGAGGTGCAGTTGACGCTTGTCGTGGCCATCGTGCTGGTGATCGCCGTGATGGCGGCATTCTTGAGGCAGGTGTCCGCCACATTGATCGTGTCCGCGGTGCTGGGGGTGTCGCTGGTGGCGACGTTCGCCGTGATGTCCCTGGCGGGATTCAGCCTGAACAACCTGACGCTGGTGGCGATCGTGGTGGCCGTGGGCTTCATCGTGGACGACGCCATCGTGGTCATCGAGAACATCCACCGGCATCTTGAGGCCGGAGCGGGCATGCGCGAAGCGGCGCTCAAGGGCACCAGCGAAATCGGATTCACCGTGGTGTCCATCAGCGTGTCGCTGGTGGCGGCCTTCACGCCGCTGCTGTTCATGGACGGCATCGTGGGCCGGCTGTTCAGCGAATTCGCGCTGACCGCCACCGCCGCCATCATGGTGTCCATGGTGGTGTGCCTGACGCTGGCGCCGACGTTGGCCAGCCTGTTCATGAAGCCGCAAGCGCATCCGCCCGGCACGGCGACCGGCCCGTCCGGCCGCCTGGTCACGCTGTACGAGCGGGCGCTGGATTGGGTGCTGGCACGCCAGCGCGCGACCTTGCTGGTGTTCCTGGCGACGGTGCTGGCCAGCGTCGCCAGCTTCGTGGCGATACCGAAGGGGTTCTTCCCGCTGCAGGACACGGGATTCATCATCGGGGTGACGCGCGCCGCTTCCGATATTTCGTACGAGGACATGGTGGAAAAGCACAAGCGGATCGAGGCCATCGTCCAGGCCGATCCGGACGTGGTGGGCGTCAACCACGCGGTGGGCGGGGCGGCGACGCTGGGCAATGGCCGCCTCTGGCTCGTGCTGAGCGATCCGGACGCGCGCAAAGCGTCGGCCAGCCAGGTCATCGACCGGCTGCGCCCGCAGTTCGCCGAGATTCCCGGCATCCAGGTGTTCTTGCGCGCCGCCCAGGACATCAACATCGGGGCGGGGCAGCCGCGCGCGCAGTACCTGTACGTGATGCGGGCCCAGGACAGCGCCCAACTGGCCGACTGGGCCGAAAAGCTGACGGCGCAGTTGCAGCGGGACCCCTTGTTCCGCGACGCGTCGCACGACCTGCAATGGGACGCCCAGATCACCCGGCTGACGATCGACCGGGCCGAAGCGGCGCGCTACGGTTTCACGGCAAGCGATGTGGACAACGCGCTGTACGATGCCTTCGGCCAACGCCAGATCAACCAGATCCAGACCGAGGCCAACCAGTACTACGTGGTGCTGGAGATCGACCGGCATCAGCGCGGCACGGCCGACAGCCTGGCGTACTTCCAGTTGCGTTCGCCGTCGACCGGTGAGATGGTCCCTTTGCTGAGCTTCGTTCGGGTCGAGCCGGCGGTCAGGGGGCCGGCGGTGATCGTGCACGACGCGCTGCTGCCGGCGGTCAACCTGTCCTTCAACCTGGCGCCGGGGGCGGCGCTGGGTGATGCGGTGGACCGGCTGGAGCAGATCCGCGCCGACCTCGACATGCCGGCCAATGTCACCGGCACCTTCCAGGGCGCGGCCCAGGCCTTCCAGGACTCGCTGGCCAGCCAGCCCTGGCTGATCCTGGCGGCGCTGCTGGCGGTCTACATCATCCTGGGCGTGCTCTACGAGAGCTTCGTGCACCCGCTGACAATTCTCTCCACGCTGCCGTCCGCGGGTTTGGGCGCCATCCTGTTCCTGTGGCTGTGGCGCCTGGATTTCTCGGTGATGGCATTGATCGGGTTGATCCTGCTGATCGGCATCGTCAAGAAGAACGGCATCCTGCTGGTCGACTTCGCGCTGCAAGCCCAACGCGAGCGCGGGCTATCGGCGCAAGCGGCGATCCGGGAAGCCTGCTTGACGCGGTTCAGGCCGATCATCATGACGACGCTGGCGGCCGCGCTGGGCGCGGTGCCGTTGATGCTGGCGTTCGGCACGGGCGCCGAGCTGCGTGAACCCCTGGGCGTGGCCATCGTGGGCGGCCTCGCGGTCAGCCAGGTGCTGACGCTGCTGACCACGCCGGTCGTGTTCCTGGCGCTGAACCGCCTGTTCCTGGAACGCCGGGCCGCGACGCACGCGGCACAATCCCTGAAAAAGAGCGGATCGGCATGATGACTCGCAAGATACGGTTGCCGGCCCTTGCCGCGTTGACGCTGTTGGCCGCCTGCTCGACCGTGCCTCCGGAACCTGCGGCGCCCGCCCGGCCGCATTCCGCTGAAGGGGTGCTGGAGCAGGCGGGGATGCCCCTGCGCTGGTGGGAGAGCTTCGAGGATCCGGCACTGGACCGCCTGCTTTCGCAAGCGTTGGCATCAAACCTGGACCTGGCGGCGGCGGCCGAGCGCATCCGGGAACAACGCGCCCAACGCCGGCTGGCGGGCGCCGCGTTGTTCCCGGTCGTGAACGCCGGCGCCAGCGCGCAGCGGGCCGCAGCCGTCGAACCGGCGTCCTGGGCGGGCCTGGACCTGTCCTGGGAGCTGGACTTGTTTGGACGGCTGCGCGCGCAGCGAGATGCCGCACAGGCCCAGGAGCAGGCAACCGAGCACGACTACCAGGCGCTGCGGTTGAGTTTGATGGCGGAAGTGGCCGTGGCGTATTTGCAATTGCGTCTGGCCGAGCAACAGGCGCGGCTTGCGGAAAGCACCGGCGAAGTCCTCCGGCGGACCAGCGCCCTGGTGGAGGCGCGCCGGCGGTTGGGAATGGCCAGCCGGCTGGATGCCGAACGGATGATCGCCGAGTCTGAATCGACGTATGCCGAAGTGCCGCTCGCGCAGCAGCAAGTGACGGCGGCGCGCCATGCGCTGGCCTATCTGCTGGCAACGGAGGTGGCCGCCATCGACGATGTGCTGGCCCTGGGCGGCGGGCAGCCGCAAGTGCCGCATCGGGACGCCCTGGAGGCGCTGCTGGCGATGCCGGTGGACGCGTTGCGCTGGCGGCCCGACGTGCGGGCGGCGGAACGGCGCATGGCGGCCTCCGGCGGCGAACTGGCGGCCGAACGGGCCGCACGTTTTCCGCAGCTGACCTTGGGCAGCCTGGGAGGCGTCGAGCAGGGCGTCAGCGGGCCGGCCTGGACGCTTGGCCTGCAACTGCTGCAACCCTTGTTCGACTTCGGCAGGATCCAGTCCCGCATCGATGGCGCGGACGCCAGGCTGGCGCAGAGCCGGCTGGCTTATGCGTCGGCGCTGCGGCTGGCGGTCAGGCAAAGCCAGACCAGCATCCACGGCTACGGCCAGTCCATGCGCCGGGAGGCGCGGCTGGACGCCGCAGCGACGGCTGCCAGCCAGGCGGTCGGGCTGGCGCGACGGCAGTACGAGGCCGGCATGGTGTCGTTGCTGGAGGTGCTGGACGCGGAGCGCAGCGCCTACGATATCCAGCGTTCGCTCGCCAGCGCGCGGATCGATGTCGCGTTGCGTTGGGTGGAGATCTACCAGACGTTGGGGGTCTACAGCGACGTGCCCGCCGCCCGCGCGGGGTGATGGCAGGCGGCCAGCACGCTGTCGTAGATGTCCAGCGTGCGGCCGACGAAACTCCGGACACCGAATTCGGCCACGCTTTTCGCGCGCGCCGACCGGCCCATGGCCCGCAGGCGCCCGCGTTGCAGGAGGATCTGCGCCAGGCATTGCGCGATGGCGGCCGGCGATCCGGGATCCACTATCCAGCCGTCAACGCCGTCCGTGATGTTCTCGGGCAGGCCCGCGTAGCGGCTGACCATCACCGGCTTGCCCATCGCCATCATTTCGCGGCACGCGAACGAAATGGTCTCGATCCGGGTCGACAGCACGAATCCGATGTCCAACGCCGCCACGAACGGCCGCACGTCGGGCAGGAGGCCCGCATAGTAGACGTGATCCTCCATGCCCAGCGCCAGGACGCGGGCCTGCTGCTCGACCGTGGGCGGCTGACCGGCCACGGCCACCAGCACCCGTTCGCGCAAGGCGGGGGACAGCAGGGCGACGGCTTGCACCATATGCAGCCAGTTCTTGTAGGAAGCCGTGCCGGCGTTGCTGCCGATGACGAGGCGGCCTGCGGTGCGGACGGGCCAGCTGTTGCGCACGCCGGCGCCCGCCGCGTGGGAATAGGGTTGGAACCAGTCCGTGTCCACGCCGTTCTTTACGGTCGAAATGGGGCGCCGGGCATAGGCCGACCGTTGCAGTTTCCGATGGGTGTCTTCGCAGACCGCGATCACGTGATCGGTGGCCAGGCTTGCGCGCAGAAAGGCTCCCAGCCCCGAGACCTCGTGGTTGTCGTGCTTGGTGTACACGATCCGCGGCCCCGGTCCGGCCATTTTCATCCTGGCAAGCATCGCGCAGCGGTGGTCCAGCGAACCGTTGACGTGCACGATGTCGAATTCGCCGGCCGCCATGATGTCCGCCAGGCGCGAGACCAGGGCGGGCGTGTGCCAGATGCGGCTGGAATAGTCCACCGCCATGGCTTCGGCAAGACCGGCCTGCCGCGCTTGCCCGTACAGGCGGCTGGTCCGCGGGGCGGCCAGGGCGACGTGATGCCGCGGTCCCAGATGCTGGATCAGGGTGGTGAGATAGGTGGTGTGCCCGCCGCCATCGCCCTTGTGGTAGTTGGTGTAGAGGATTTTCATGGTTGCCAGGCGCAGGGCGCCCGCAAGACGGGCGGCACTTGCTTGAAGGTTTGGATTCCTGGCACTCTAGTCAGGTGCGACTTACCCTAGCGTGACCCGTTGCTGACGCGAGGGCGTCACAAAACTGACAAAACCCTTGCTGACAATTGCGTCAGGTTCGGGTCATGTTCTTGACGGGGTTGCCAGGCTAGAGTGACGGTGCGCCGTTGTCGCTGGCGCAGGGGTGCGTGCCGGCGGAGAAACCCGGTGGCGGCCGCGTCCAATCAAGACCTACTGAGAAGGCCCTCGGAGAAAATGCGCCTGTTACTTCTGGAAGACGAGGCCAAGACGGCCTCGTATATCAAACGGGGCCTGACCGGCCTGGGCTACACCGTGGATGTGGCCGACGACGGCACCGAGGGCCTGTTCCTGGCGCTCGAGCAGGACTACGACGGCATCATCCTGGACGTCATGCTCCCTGGCCACGATGGCTACACCGTCCTGGAGCTGCTGCGCGCGCGCAAGAAGACGCCCGTGCTCATGCTGTCGGCGCGGGGCTCGGTCGACGAGCGCGTCAAAGGGCTGCGCAAGGGCGCCGACGACTATCTCCCCAAGCCTTTCTCGTTCACCGAACTGGTCGCACGCATCCAGGCGCTGCTGCGCCGGGGCGCGGGAGCGGGCGGCGAATCCACCTTGCTTCAAGTCGCCGACCTGCAGGTCGACATGATGGCGCGCCGGGCGATGCGCGGCGGCCAGCGGCTGGACCTGACGGCCAAGGAGTTCGCGCTGCTCAGCCTGCTGGCCCGGCATGAAGGCGAGATCCTGTCCAAGCTGATGATCGCGGAACAGGTCTGGGACATGAATTTCGACAGTGACGCCAATGTGGTGGAGGTGGCCATGCGGCGGTTGCGGGTCAAGGTCGACGCGCCTTACGACAACAAGCTGCTGCATACGGTGCGGGGCATGGGCTATCTGCTGGAAAGCCGCGACCTGCCCGGCGCGGCGCAACCGGTCGACTGAACGATGAGAGCGTCCATCTCAACGCGCCTGGCGTTGATGTTCGGCTTGTCCGTGGCGCTGATCGTATCGGTCTGCGCGGTGCTGCTGCACGGGTCGCTGAAGGCGTCGTTGCAGCAGCAGATGCGCAACGAGCTGGAATTGCGGCACTCGCTGCTGGATCCGTTGCTGATGTCGCGCGATTCCAAGGAATCCTGGGCGAAAGCGATCAACAAGCTCAACGCGCTGGCGCCGGACGACGGTCCCGACGCGCAGCACTGGGTGGCCAGCGACGACCCTTTTTACCGTTACGGCGTGGACGCGCCGCAGGGCGTCGATTGGCGGGCCGTGCCGGACGGCTATTCGACGCTGCCGCTTGAGCGCGGCTGTTGTCCGCTGAATGTCTTCATCACGACGCTGGCGCCTTTCGGCAGCCGTCCCGAGGTCCGTTTCATTGTCGCGCTGGATTCCACGCCCTACATGAAGACGTTGGGCGACTTCACCAGCACGCTGGTCGGCATGTCGATCGCCGGCACCTTGCTGGTCGCGCTGTTGGGCTATTTCATCGCCCGCCTGGGCCTGTTTCCGGTCAGGCGCCTGAGCGCGCAGGCTCACGGCCTGGCGCCGGGAAACTCCGGCCAGCGTTTGCGCACCCGGCATCTGCCCGCGGAAATCAAGGACATGGCCGTGTCGTTCAACGGCGTGCTGGAGCGGCAAGAAGTGGCGTGGCGCCAGCTTGAGAGCTTCAACGCCGATGTGGCCCACGAACTGCGCACGCCGCTGACCAACCTGGTGGGGCAGACCCAGCTGGGCCTGGCGGTGGGCAAGGACGTGCACGAGTTCAAGGAGCTGCTCCAGTCCAACCTGGAGGAGCTTGAGCGGATGACGTCGATCATCAACGACATGCTGTTTCTGTCGCACGCGCAGGTCGGCCGGATGGCGATGGACCTGAGCGACGTGTCGTTGCGCGAAGAGGCGGCCAAGACCACGGAATATGTCGAACCGCTGTTCGGGGACAAGGATCTGACCGTGACGCTCAACGGCGATGCGCGCGCGCTGATTGACCGCAGGCTGTTTCACCGGGCGCTGGCGAACCTGCTGGAAAACGCGGCGTTCTACGCCAAGCCGGGAACCGACGTCGCGGTCGCGATGCAAGAGCAGACCGGCATGGCGCAGGTGTGCGTCTCCAATGTGGGCGACCCCATCGACGCCCAATCGTTGCCGCGCCTGTTTGAACGCTTCTTCCGGGTGGAGTCCGCCCGCACGCAAAGCGACAAGCACCACGGCCTGGGCCTGTCCATCGTGAAGGCCATCGCGTCGATCCACCAGGGCGACGTGTTCGTGCGCAGCGAAAACGGGGTCAACACGTTCGGGTTCACCATGGCTTGCCGGCCAGCGCCGGGCGCGCAATAAGCGCCAGTCCGGGGCAGGGCCGCCGGACAGCGACTGGATATTCACCACTACGGGATCGCTTCGCGCGCGCGGGCATTTACCGCCTGATTCGTGTGCGGCGGGATGTCGGCTGCGCGTCAGGTGAACGTATCGGTTTGAGATTCGATGTAAGAATTTGTAGGTTATTATCGCGCGGCTTGCGTGATTTGAATGAAAGCCGCATCAGGCATACGCCTGGGTTAATAACAGTCAGATTCAAAATCCGGTATGAAAACGAGAAACAAGAAAGCACCGCATTACGCCACGCAATATGGCGCTACGACCAGAAGTGAATTTACCGGGGTAATGACGCGCCGCCCGCTGGCGGTTGCGATTTCCCGAAGTTTCGTCCCGGCATGGGCGATCGGCGGTGCGATGTTGCTGAGCTCGGCGATGGCGCATGGGACGGTGATTGGCGTCGGAGATATACACGAGCTGCCATTCACTCCCTTGGACAACGCGCCGGTTCACATGGCGGGCGGCACATTGGTGGCGCATATGGATGCCGCCCTTTCCCCGCTGCAAAAACTGGTATTCGAGGAGAATACAGGCAGCGTCGTGATGGTAAACCAATTTTCCACATTGACGATCGGCGGCGGCGTGGATTTGCGAGGCATTGCGCATTTCGGCGAAATTGGTAGCCTGGGTGTTATCCAGTTGACGGACGGAGGCCCGATTACGGTCGGCGCGGAAGGCGGATTCACGGTAATGGGTGGCACGCTTAGAAATGCGGCAGGAAGCGACGCACTGAGCGGGCTTACCCGCCAAGTTGCTTCGACCTACGTCCACCAAGGCGGCACGCTGGACTTTCAAGGCGGCACCGCGCACATCAAGAATCTGCAAGGCAATGGCACCGTCAATGCCGGTTTCGGTTCGCCGGAAGCGCTGGTTGTGGAACAGGGCAACTTCTCCGGTGCGATACTCGGTGGGGCAAAGTTCAAGAAAGTCTCCTCGGGCACGTTTGAATATCATCACGACCAAGGCTTGAGCGGTGTGATCGAGGTGGCGCAAGGCACTCTGCTGGCTGGCGGAACCGGAAGCTATGGCACCGCTGGCAAGAGCATCCTCAATAACGGCTCGCTCGTGTTCAAGTGGTTCGCGGGCGGTGTCTCGGGGGACATTTCGGGGTCCGGCAATGTGGATGCGACCGTGAATTCGCTGGTCGCGCTGACCGGAACGAACACCTATACCGGCACCACGAAGATCGACCACACCTCGCAGATCATTCTTGCCGACGCCGGTGCGCCGGCGGACTCGTCGAGCACGCTGGGGACCGGCGCGGTCTTGAATGACGGCAGGCTCAGCAATCAACGGGCCGGCCGCACGCTTATTGCCAATGGCATCTCGGGGAACGGCGCCGTATTTCACAGCAGTCCGGGCTGGTTGACGCTTTCGGGAGACAACACCTACAGCGGCGGGACAGAGATCACTAGCGGCGGTACGCTGGAAATCGGAACCGGCGGCTCGACGGGAAGCCTGGGAACGGGATATTTGGCCACCGCTGCGGGGAGCACGCTGATCTTCAACCGTGGCGACGATTTCTCCGTGGCCAACAACATGTCGTATTCGGAGTCGACCCTTATCAAAAAGGGCGCCGGCACGATGACCGTCACGGGCCCTACGGGCGGATTCAATGCGCTGGTGGACATCCAGAGCGGCACGATCCGGTATGTGAACGCGCCGGGCTCATCGATGATCCCCCCGGGAAACATCAATATTGCGCAGGGCGCGCAAGTGGTCTTTGACAACGCCGAGATCTTTCCTTCCGGCGAACGGTTTACAGGACAGGGGACGATCCGCAAGACCGGCGCGGCACGATTCCATTACTCGGGCGACAGCTCTGGATTTTCCGGCTCCACCATCATCGACGGGGGAGAACTCTATCTGGCGAATGGTTGGCTGGGCGGCACCGTTACCATCAACGCCGGCGGACGCTTGCAGGGCACGGGCCGAGTCGGGACGACGGACATCCTGGCCGGCGGCATGCTGGTCAGCTCAGGTTATTCCCGTTTGCGGATCAACGGCGACCTGTCTCTCAAGGACGGTTCCACGTTCCGCTATTACCTGGGCGATCCCGGGCCCGACGCGGCCAACGCCGGCACGACCGGTTCCACCCGGGTTGTCGGCAACCTGGACCTGAACGCCAAGCTGCAGATTCGCGACAATGCGCAGCCGACCATCGGCTACTACCGCTTATTCACCTACGGCGGCACGTTGAGCGGGAATGGGCTGACGCTGGACACGATCCCGGCAGACCACACGCGGGACCAGTTCTTGATCGATACCACGCGTGCCGGCTTCGTCGACCTGCGCGTGGCTCCCGCCACGACGCCTGATGCTTTGCTGGTCTGGACCGGTGGCTCAGGAACGTGGGGGGCAGGTGGCCTGCAGTGGGAGGCGGATGGCCAGCCGGGCTGGTCGGGTGCCTGGGGCCAGCAGCATGCTGTGTTCAAAGGCGCCGCCGGTCTGGTCTCGGTCTCCGGCATTCAGACATTCAAGGGCTTGCAGTTCGTGTCCGACGGCTGGCAGATCGGGCCTCTTGCCGGCACAGGCGGGGCCTTGCAGATGGCGGGTGACGGTAGTGAACTGCGCGTGCTGGCCGGCGTGACCGCCACGGTCGGCGCGCCGATTCAGGGCGCCAGCGTGTTGGACAAAACGGGCGGCGGCACCTTGGTGCTGGACGGCGTGAACGGCCACACCGGCGGCACCCGACTGTCCGAAGGCGTGCTCAGTGTGTCGCAGGACGCCAGCCTGGGCGATGGCGCAAGCGACTTGATGTTCAACGGCGGCACGCTGCGCGTAACGGGCCAGAGCTTCTCGCAGACAGCGCGCAATCTGCAGTGGAGCGCGCAGGGCGGGGCATTCGATATCGCGTCTGCCAGCAATCGCTTCACGGTGGGGCAGGCGCTGTCGGGTGCGGGCGATCTGGTCAAGCTGGGTGCCGGCACGCTGGTGCTGACGGGCACCAACGCCTACGGCAACACGCGCGTTGAAGCGGGTACGCTGGTGGGCAATACGGATTCGATCCGCGGCAATTTGCAGAACAACGGTTTCGTCGTGTTCGATCAGGCCTCTAGCGGAACGTTTGGCGGCGACATCTCGGGCTCGGGCGAAGCCACCAAGACTGGCGCAGGTGTCCTGACCTTGTCGGGCCGCAGCGTACAGAACTGGCGCGTGACGGCCGGTACGCTGGCCGCCTCGGGCGGCGCCCTGTCCGGCAATGTGGACGTGGGAGCGGCCGGAGCGTTGCATCTGGACGCCCCGCAATCGAGTACCTATTCGGGCGTCTTGTCCGGAACGGGCGGCTTGTCCAAGACCGGCGCAGGCATGCTGGCGTTGACCGGCGACAGCGCGGCTTTCGCCGGAACCACCCGCATCGATCAAGGCATCTTGTCGGTCGGCATCAATGGGCAGGGCAAGCTGGGCGGCCAGGTGACGGTGGCCCGCGACGCCGTGCTGCAAGGAACGGGCACCGTGGGCGGCACCACCGTGCAGGCGGGCGGCGTCATCGCGCCGGGGAACTCCATCGGCACGTTGCATGTGGCCGGCGACCTGACGCTGGAAGCCGGTTCGGTGTACCGGGTCGAGGCAGATCCGCAGTCCAATAACAGCGACCGCATCGCCGTCAGCGGCACCGCCAACCTGGGCGGTTCGGTGGTGCACGTCGGCCCGGACGGCAATCTGGCGGGCGAGCGCAGCTATACCATCCTGACCGCCAACCGGATCAACGGGGCATTCTCTTCCGCATCGTCCGAGTTCGCGTATCTGGACGCGAACCTGGGCTACGACGCCCAGGCCGTAACGCTGCGTCTGGACCGCAAGCGCGTGCCGGTGGACCCGTCCACGCCGTCCACGCCGGGCACTCGTCCGGTGCGTTTCGCCGACGCCGCAAGCACGTCGAACCAGCGCGCCACCGCGAATGCGCTGGACAGCCTGTCCGGTGCGAACCCGCTGTATCAGTACGTGCTGACCCTGCCGGAAGGCGTACCCGCCGGGGTGTTCGACAGCCTGTCCGGTGAAACGCATGCCAGCGTGACGTCCAGCCTGAACAATCTGAGCGGACTGTCGCGGAACTTGCCGTTCAAGAGCTTGCGCGCCAATCTGGATGCGGGCCTTGCGCCGGGCGCCACCACCGCGCAGGCAGCCGGCACGTCGCCCGCATCGGCACTGCCGGGGTCGGCGGCGCAACCCGCCTGGGCCGAGCTTGTCGGCACCTGGCAGACGCTGGATGGCAACGGCAACGCCTCGCGCGTGGATCAGCGTACCGGCGGCGTGTTCGTCGGCGCTGACCACGCGGTGGGCGGCGGTTGGCGCCTGGGCGGCGCGTTGGGTTACACCGACAGCCGCATCCGGGTCGACGCGAATTCGTCCAAGGCGGACGTCGATAGCTACAGCGCGACGGTCTATGGCGGTAAGGCGTTCCAGGCCGGGCCGGGCAAGATCAATCTGCTGGTTGGCGCGGGCTACACCTGGCACGACATTTCCACGACGCGCAACGTCGCGGTCGCAGGTCAGCAAGACAAGCTGACCGCCGACTATGGCGCCAGCACCGGCCAGCTCTTTACCGAACTGGGCTATGCGTGGCCGGTGGCCGAGCGGACGCAGCTGGAGCCCTTCGCGGGTGTGGCGTGGTCCGACACGCGTACCCGCGGCTTCCAGGAATCGGGCGGCGTGGCGGCGTTGAGCGGGGAAAGCAACCGCAATTCGCTGACCACGACCACGCTGGGCCTGCGCGGCAAGACGGCGTTTACCGCCGGCAAGACGGAAGGCGTGCTGCGTGCCGCCGCCGGTTGGCGCCATGCGTTCGGCGACGTCGAATCGCAAACGCGACTGGCCTTCAACGGCAGCCAGCCGTTCACGGTCTCGGGCGCACCGCTGGCGCGTGACGCGGCATTCACCGAACTGGGCGTGGATATCGCGGTGTCGCGTTCTGCCACGATCGGCATCAGCTATAGCGGCCAGTTCGGCGGCGGCAATCGCGAGAATGCGGGTACCGTGGGTGTAACGTGGCGGTACTGAGCGTGCGTAAGCAAGACCGTCACTGAGGCCGGGGCGCCGTGGGGGCCGAGAGGCTTTTGCGGCATGGCTCGGCGCAAGACCAGACGCCGCCTGCGGGCGGCGTCTGCCGTTTCAAGTGCCGCTTCAGACCGTCGGCAGCGTCTTCCCGACGCTTGCCGCCAGCATCTGCGCCGTGGCCGCCGACAGGGTCCATCCCAGGTGGCCGTGCCCCGTGTTGTAGAACACGCCAGGGCGCTTGCCGGGACCGACACGCGGCATCATGTTGGGCGTCATGGGGCGCAGGCCGCACCAGGGCACCACGCGCGACGTCCGGATGCCGGGGAAGTGCTTGCGCGTCCAATCGAACAGCGGCTGCACGCGTTCGGCGCGGATGTCCATGTTGAAGCCGTTGAACTCCGCCGTGCCCGCCACGCGGAAGCGGTCGCCCAGCCGGCTGGTGACGATCTTGGCGGCTTCGTCCAGCAGGCTGACGCTGGGCGCGGCCGCCTGGCTTTGCGCATCGTCCAGGTGCACGCTGATGGAATAGCCCTTGACGGGATAGATGTTGAGCGAGTCGCCCATCTGCCGCGCGAACTTGCGGCTGACCGCGCCTGCGCAGATGACGATGGCATCGGTTTCGTGCTGCTCGCGCACCGTGCCGCCTTCGCGCAGGACGTCCATCGCATAGGGACGGCCGTCGCGGCTGATCTGCTCGATGTCGGCGTCCTGCACGAACGTGACGCCAAGGCGTTCGCAGGCCCGCGCCAGGCCGCTGGTGAATTTGTGGATGTCGCCAGTGGCGTCCGACGGCGTGTAGAAGCCGCCGTAGCAATCCGTCTGCAGCGTGGGTTCGATGTTGCGGGCTTCGCTGCCCGACACGGCAAAGCGCTCCAGGCCGCCTGCCTGCAGCAGCGCATTCGAACGGCGGGCGGCGTCGAAGCTCGCCGCGTCGTGATAGATATGCAGGATGCCCCGGCGTTCCAGGTCGAAGTCGATGCCCTCGGCCTCGGCCATGTCGAACAG
Source organism: Achromobacter sp. (assembly GCF_057314935.1). Lineage (NCBI taxonomy): Bacteria > Pseudomonadati > Pseudomonadota > Betaproteobacteria > Burkholderiales > Alcaligenaceae > Achromobacter > Achromobacter sp. The sequence goes on along the minus strand of NZ_DBHKZA010000007.1, from coordinate 67,170 downwards.
GTGCTGGCGCGCTTGGATCGCGAGCCGCGTGGTGGCGATGGTGTTTTCGCGGTAGTTCGGGATCTGCGCCATGAACTGCGCCAGCCACGAATACTTGTGCCAGCTGAACTTGGGGTTCAGCAATAGCGGCGCGTTCTTGCGCCACATCCAGCGCAGGCCCTTCAGAACGGTAGCGGTGCTGTTCCAGACCTCGGCGTTGCTGGCCGACAGCTGGCCGCCGTTGGCGTAGGACGTTTCCATGGCGGGATAGCGCTGGCGGTCGTAGACGGTGACCTGGTATCCCAGCTTGGACAAGGCGTAGGCGGACGTGACGCCGGTGATACCGGCGCCAATGATGGCGATGCGGGGCATGATGTCTCCAGATTGGGTGGCCGCGGCCCGAACTGGCCGCCGCACCCCATCTGTCTTGGTACCTGAGAGCTTCACCCGCTGCGCTGACGGCGGCGGGATCCCCTTCGGTGGGCGCGCACGGCGCCTCTCTCCAGATTGTCTAGACGCGCGCAGTCCTGTTGCCTGAGAGTTTCCGGGGCGGTTGCTCCGTCGGCGCCGGCCGCAAGGGCCAGTCTCTTCTGCGCGGTTTTGAATCGACGGGATAGAGAATAGCCAAGTTCTTGTCGGATGGGATTCAGGGTAAGTACTATGTCGGGCGATCGACACCGGCCGGAATTGAAGGAATAGGACCATGAGGATGCATGTTGAACGGGCCCGGCATATTGCCTTGTCGGGGCTGGCGGTTTTGGCGCTGGGCGCAGGCGCTCCGCAGGCGTTTGCCGCGCCGACGCCTGCCGTGGAACCGACCGAGGCCAGCCGTAGCATCGACGAAGCCGCGCAGGCCGTGATGCGGGAATACGGCGTGCCCGGCATGGCGATCGCCATTACCCGGGAAGGTCGGCAGCAGTTCTACAGCTATGGCGTGGCCTCGCGGCAGACCCAGGCCAAAGTCAGCCGCGACACCCTGTTCGAGGTGGGCTCGATCAGCAAGACCTACACCGCGACCTTGGCGGCCTATGCCGAAGTGCTGGGCAAGCTGTCGTTGAACGACAGCCCCGCACGCTTCCTGCCCGAATTGCAGGGGTCCGATTTCGCGAAGCTGACGCTCGTCCATCTGGGCACGCATACCGGCGGGGGGTTTCCGCTGCAGGTGCCCGACGCCGTGCGTAACGACGCGCAGCTGATGGACTACCTGAAGGCCTGGACGCCGAAATACCCGGCAGGCACGTACCGCACCTACGCCAATCCCAGCATCGGCATGCTGGGCGTGGTGGCCGCCAAGAGCCTGGGCGAGCCGTTCACGAAGGCGATGGAAAAAACGCTGTTTCCCAAGCTGGGGCTGACGCACACGTACATCGACGTGCCCGCCGCCGCGATGGCGGACTACGCGCAGGGCTACAACAAGCAGGATGCGCCGGTCCGCGTGAATCCCGGCGTGCTGGCGGCGGAGGCCTATGGCGTGAAGACCAGCGCGCGCGACCTCTTGCGTTTTGTCGAGGCCAACATGGATACAACGGGCGACGCGGCCATCCAGCGCGCCGTCGCGCGCACCCATGTGGGCTATTACCGGATCGGGGACATGACGCAGGACCTGGCGTGGGAACAACTGGCCTATCCCGTGGCGCTGGACGCGCTGCTGACGGCCAACGCGGGCACGCTCAACAGCCAGAGCCACCCGGCAGCCGCACTGAATCCGCCGCTTGCGCCGCAGGATGCCGTGTGGATCAACAAGACGGGATCGACCAACGGCTTCGGGGCCTATGTGGCGTTCGTGCCGGCCAGGAAGGCGGGCATCGTCATCCTGGCCAACAAGAACTACCCGAACGAGGCCCGTGTGCGGCTGGCCTACCGGATATGGGAGGCGCTCGCCCCCTGAGCGTCAGTTGCGGTGCGCAGGCGCGGCATGGGCGCCGCCCGCGCGCGGCAGCAGCCCCATGATTTGCAATCGCTGGCACAGCTGCGCCAGGCGCTCCAGTTTGTAGGCGTCCACGTCCATGCCGGCGTAGTCGTAAAAGCCCTGGCCGTCGCGCAGGCCGTTGCGGCCTTCCTCCATGTTGCGGGCGATGACCTCGGGCGAGGAGAAGCGGGGGCCGATGGCTTCGGACAGGTAGCGCGACGCGTAGTAAAGGATGTCGCCGCCGCCCCAATCGATGAATTCCAGCAGGCCCAGCACCGAAAAGCGCAGGCCGAAGCCCAGCCGTACGGCGGTATCGATGTCTTCGGCGCTGGCGACGCCTTCCTCCACCATGCGCGCGGCCTCGTTCATGGCGAGTGCCTGGATGCGCGGCACGATGTAGCCCGCGGCCGGCGCGCACTGCACCGGCACCTTGCCGGCCTGGCGCAACGCCTCCAGCAGCTCCTGGGCCGCGGCGTCGCGGGTCTGCGGCCCGCGGCTGACTTCCACCAGCGGAATCAGGGCGGCGGGATTCAACCAATGCGCATTCAGGAAGCGCTCGGGGTGCGGCACCAGTTCGGCCAGTTCGGTGACGAGGAAGGTGGACGTCGTGGACGCGATCACGCTGTCCGGCGCGCAGGCCTGGCCCAGCCACTGGAAGGCGTCGCGCTTGGCGTCCAGCCGTTCCGGCACGGCTTCGAACACGATGCGCGCGCCTCGCAGGTCGGCCACGGCGCCGTCGCGCCCGCACAGGCGCACCCTGCCGATGGCAGCGTCTGCCTGGCCGCCGTCCAGCAGGCCCAGCTGGCGGAACGTGGCGAGTTCGCGGCGCAGGTTGGCCAGCACGCGCGCATCGTGCGCGGCTTGCTCCGCCAGCGGCCTAGGTTTGATGTCGATCAGCGTCACGTCCCGGCCGGCCAGCAGGTAGGACAGGGTGATGCCTTCGCCCATGCGGCCGGCGCCGATCACGCAGATTCTGTCGGCCATGGTCAGCATCCTTGCGCCAGCAATTCGGCCATGCCGCGGCGCGACAGGGCGTCCAGTCCCAGGCCTTCCAGGGTGCGGCCTTCGGCGTACAGATCGCGTCCGGTGATGGCGCTGGCGACGCTCAGCAAGCCTTGCGCCACCGGGGTGGGGACATCTGCCCAACGGCCCGCCGACACCAGGAAAGACAGGCCCAGCCGCGTGTCTTCGAGCATATAGCGGTGGGAGTGCAGGTCGATGGTTTCGCGCCAGTCGCCGCTGTCGGTCAGTTTGCCGTGGGCGCCGCGGCCGTACATCCATTCGTCGCCTTCGGAGGCGTAGTGGTCGGCCAGCGGAAAGTGCGGCGCGGCATAGCCCAACGCTTCGCGGATGGCGATGCGTTCGGCGTCCAGCGCGTCAGTCACGCGGCGGATCGAGGCCTGCGTGCCTTCGTTGTGGATGTCCCACTTGTCGAAGTGTTCCAGCGGGCCGGCGTTCATCATGATGAGGGGCGGGTGGATGACGGGGCCGGCATTCATCAGCGCGCCGGACAGGCCGTCTTCGATGGGTTCGATGGCGGGGTAAGCCTGCCGCAGCAGCGCAAGGGCTTCAGCGGACAGGCGGCTGGGAAACACGCCGGTAGGCAGGCGCGTGGCGTAGCCGCTGATCACCACCTTGTTGCCGTGCTTGCGGGCCAGGTAGGGCAGGGTGCCGGTTTCCGCATAGGCGACGCGGGCGGGGTTGCCCGCAACTTTCTGGGCGTGGGCGAAGAGGTAGCTGCCGAACGTGCCCGGCGGCAGGAACACGACCTGCCCGTCTCGCAACAGCGGGCCAAGCGCTGGCGCCAGCGCGTCGTGCGTCGTGGCGGGCAGCGGGATGACCAGCAGTTGCGCATGGGCTACCGCGTCGTCCAGGGCCTCTGCCAGTTGCAGATGGCCGGGGCCCGCGCCCACCGGGACCTGGCGTGTGCCGCGGTAGTCGGTGACCGTCAGCGCACCCGCGTCCCGCAAGCCCTGGAACGCGCTGCTGTCGCGACGCCACCAGCGCACGTCATGCCCATTTTCCGCCAGTTCGGCCGCCGCTGCATAGCAGCCGTGGCCGCCGCCAATTACGCTGATTCGCATGATCAAGCTCCTTCGATAGAGGCTTGATCCTAGCGGCGGCGCGCGGCGCGGGCTGCGCAAAACGCGCAAGCGCCATTCCGATCCGGCAAGGGAATGGGCCGCGCTTATCCGCGATGCTGCCGCAAGGTGTCCGACGGCAGGCAGCCGTAGCGCTTGCGGTAGTGCGTGGCGAAATGGCCGAAGCTCGTCACGCCGTGACGCAGCAGGATGTCGGTCACGCTGTCGCCCGTGCGCGCGGATTCAAGCGCCGCATGCACCAGCGCCAGGCGCTGGTTGCGTACGTAGTCGCTGGGGCTTTGTTTGAGGAATTGCGTGAAGCCGTTCTGCAGCGTGCGGATCGACACGCCACAGTGAGCCGCCAGATCCGCCAGCGAGATGGTTTCGTCGACGTGGGTTTCGATGTATTCGCGCGCCCGGCGCACGTGCTGGGGCAAGGGCTGCCGGCGATCGACGCGCAGCAGGTCCGAGTAGTTGTGGGGCAGCTGGGTCAGCAGCAGGGCCAGCAGATAGTCGGAAAAGCCTGCCGCCAGAGTCTGCGTCACGCCGTCGATGGCGGGATGCTGGTACAGCCGGCACAGGTAGTCCAGCGTTTCGCGCACGGCGGCCAGGCCCGGCGCATCCGGATCCACTTCCAGGTCGAACACCAGCGCCTGCCGGATCGGCCGGTCCAGCAGACGTTGCAACTGGTATTCCAGCGCCTGCCGTTCCACGCGCAGGATCAGATTGCGGCAATCCCGCCCGATGCTGATGACGCTGGGCTCCGACGGGGACGAGATCGTGAGGCTGCCTTCGCGCATCAGGGCGCGGCGCTTGCCCAGCGTGACCAGGCCGGAGCCTTGCAGCGTGATGCGGATCAGGTAGTAGCTGGCGATGTCGCCGGCATCGATTTCGACTTCGGCGCCGTAGTGCAGGTCGAACAGCGCGGCGCTGCCGAAGAACACGCCGTACAGCCGTGACTGCAAGGGTTTCCCCTGGGCGACGCACATACGGTGCGACCACAGGTGCTGGCTGACCTGGTCCTTGATCTCGGTAGCGTTGCCCGAGTCCAGCAAGCAATGGCGGTTCAGCGGATAGGTGTCGTTGAACATGCTTTCCTGCGCGGTGGGAACAGTCGTTGCGTCCGGCGTATAGAGTCCGATTGCGCAAAGACCTACAACAGATGGACAAACGGGACGCAGCCCGATCCCGGCACACTCCAAGGGAAAAACATGACTGACGCCACCCGGCAGCAAGGGACAAGACGAAGCTACGCCTACGAGTGGTACGTCGTCGTGATATGCATGCTAGCGTACATATTTTCCTTCGTCGACAGACAGATCCTGGCGCTGATGATCGAACCGATCAAGCACGATCTGCAGCTGTCCGACACGCAATTCAGCCTGCTGCACGGCCTGGCGTTTTCCTTGTTCTACGCCTTCATGGGCATTCCGATCGCCTTGCTGGCCGACCGCTATTCGCGGCCGAAGATCATCGCGATCGGGGTGGCGTTCTGGAGCCTGGCCACGGCCGCCTGTGGGCTGTCGCGCAATTTCGCGCAGATGTTCCTGGCGCGCATCGGCGTGGGCGTGGGCGAAGCCGCCTTGTCGCCCGCCACCTATTCCATGCTTAGCGACATGTTCCCGCGTGAGAAGCTGGGGCGTGCGGTGGGCATCTATTCGATCGGGTCGTTCATCGGCGGCGGTATGGCCTTTCTGATTGGCGGCTATGTCATCGACCTGCTGAAAAGCGTGGACACGGTGGTGGTGCCGTGGATCGGCGCGATGCGGCCCTGGCAGGTCACGTTCTTCATCGTGGGCTTGCCCGGCCTGCTGGTGGCGTTGCTGATCCTGTTGACGGTGCGCGATCCCCAGCGGCTTGGCCTGCGCCGCAATGCCGCCGGCCAGGCGCAAAAGCCTACGTTGCGCGACACCGTCCGCTTCCTGGGCCGGCACCGGGGCACGTTCTTCTGCCATTATCTGGGCTTTTCGTTCTACGCCATGGTGCTGTTCGCGTTGCTGGGCTGGACGCCCGCGTTCTACATACGGAAGTTCGGCATGTCGCCGGTGGAAGTGGGCTACATGCTGGGCGTGGTGGTGCTGGTGGCCAATACGGCGGGCGTGTTCTGCGGCGGCTGGCTGATGGACCGGCTGGCCAAGCGCGGCTACAGCGACGCGCCCTTGCGCGCCGGCGTGATCGGGGCAGTCGGCATGGCCTTGCCGGCGGTGGCCTTCACGCAGGTGGACAGCCTGTGGCTGTCGGTGGGCCTGCTGCTGCCCGCGATGTTCTTCGCATCGTTCCCCATGCCCACGTCCACGGCGGCCATGCAGATCTTGCCGCCCAACCAGATCCGCGCCCAGGTGTCGGCCCTGTTCCTGCTGATTTCGAACCTGATCGGCCTGGGGCTGGGAACCACGGCGGTCGCCTTGCTGACCGACCGCCTGTTCAAGCAGCCGGCGGCGGTGGGGCAGTCGCTGTCCATCCTCGTCGGCGGCGCGACGGTGCTGTGCATCGTGCTGCTGGCAACCGGGTGTGCACGGTACCGGCGCAGCCTGGCGTTGGAGGACACCACGCAGGCGGCTCTGAGGCCCGCGCAGGCGGTGTCCTGAACGGGGACGGGAGCGGGGGCCAGGTTTGGAGCCGCGTGCGGCCTGTACAGGCGGCCGGTCTCGGCCTGTACAGTGAGGCCGGCGTGATGCGATTGTGTATTTGCAGGGCGCTGGTACACAGTCAAGAATGGCCCGTACCGATGCCGCATGCCGCGGCCGTCCCCTGAACAGGAACTCCCATGACGCTTGCCTCCGCAACCCCCACCCTGGCCGACCTGCGCGTGGATGGCGCGCGCTTATGGCAATCCTTGATGGACCTGGCCCGTATCGGCGGCACCGAGAAAGGCGGCGTGTGCCGGCTGGCGCTGACCGACCTGGACCGCCAGGGCCGGGACCTGTTCGTCAATTGGGCAATGGACGCCGGCTGCGAGGTGCGCGTCGACGCCATCGGCAACATCTTTGCGCGCCGGCCGGGGCGCGACAACCGCCTGCCCGCAGTCATGACGGGCAGCCATATCGATACCCAACCCACCGGCGGAAAATTCGACGGCAATTACGGCGTGCTGGCCGGCCTGGAGGTGTTGCGCACGCTCAACGAGGCCGGGGTGCAGACCGAGGCGCCGCTGGAACTGGCCGTATGGACCAATGAAGAGGGCTCGCGCTTCGTGCCGGTGATGATGGGCTCTGGCGTGTACGCGGGCGCCTTCACGCTGGAGCATGCGCTGTCGCAGCAGGACCGTGAGGGCGTCAGCGTGCGCCAGGCCTTGAGCGACATCGGCTACGGCGGCGACGCGGCCGTGCCGCCGGCGCAGCCGGACGGCGTGGGCGCGTACTTCGAGGCGCACATCGAGCAAGGCCCGGTGCTGGAAGCCGCCGATACCGTGATCGGCGTGGTGACGGCCGCGCTGGGCCAGCGCTGGTACGACGTGGTGCTGACGGGCGTGGAAGCGCACGCGGGGCCCACGCCCATGCCGCTGCGCCGCGACGCCTTGCTGGCGGCGTCCGACCTGGTGCTGGCCGTGAACCAGATCGCGCTGGCGCACGCGCCGGACGCGCGCGGGACCGTGGGCTGGATGGATGTGTTTCCGAATTCCCGCAACGTGATTCCCGGCCGCGTGCGCATGACGGTGGACTTGCGCGCGGCCGACGACGCCACGCTGGCCGCCATGGACGCCGCGCTGCGCGCTGCCGTGGATGCAGCGGCGACGGCCCGGGGCGTCGCCGCACAGGTGGAGCAAGTGGTGTACTTCCCGCCGCAGCCCTTCGCGCCCGCGCTGGTGCAGTCGGTGCGCGACGGCGCCAAGGCCTTGGCGATGTCCGCCATGGACGTGGTCAGCGGCGCCGGGCACGACGCTGTCTACCTGGCGCGCGTGGCCCCCGCTGCGATGATCTTCGTGCCCTGCAAGGATGGCATCAGCCACAACGAGATCGAGGACGCGCGCCCCGAGCACCTGGAGGCGGGATGCAATGTCCTGCTGCGCGCCATGCTGGCGCAAGCCGGCGTGGCGGCATGATCCGCTGACGCGCACGCCCGCACCACGGCGGCGCATGGTGCGCTGCCCTGGTGCCGCCGGCCACGGGACCGCGCCGTTCCTGACCGCATTTCCCGGGGCCTGCCCCGGGCGCTCCAATGCCCTGCACATGGCACAGAACTTGCTTATACAAATTCTGTGTACTAACTCTGTGCACGTGACTCTGGAGAACCACAATGCAGACACGGAGTATCCGCATCCAATCCCTGGCCGCCGCGCTTGCGCTGGCGGCAGCGGGCGCCGCCGCCTTCTCGCCGGTCACGGCGCACGCTGAAAAGGTGCTGCGCATCGGCATGACGGCGGGGGACATCCCGCGCACGCTGGGCCAGCCTGACCAGGGGTTCGAGGGCAACCGCTTCACCGGTATTCCGATGTACGACGGCCTGACCCAGTGGGACCTGTCCAAGCAGGATGGCCCCAGTGTGCTGATTCCCGGTCTGGCCCTGTCCTGGGACGTGGATGCCGCCGATAAGACCAAATGGGTGTTCAAGCTGCGCCCGGGCGTGAAGTTTCATGACGGGTCGGATTTCAATGCGGACGCGGTGGTATGGAACGTGGGCAAGGTGCTCGACAAGACCGCGCCGCAGTTCGACGCGAGCCAGGTGGGCGTGACGGCCTCGCGCATGCCGACGCTCGCGTCTGCCAGGAAAATCGATGACCTGACGGTGGAGTTGACGACCACGGAGCCCGATTCGTTCCTGCCGATCAACCTGACCAACCTGTACATGGCTTCGCCTGCGCAATGGCAGAAGAAGCTGGCGGCGGTTCCGGCGTCGGTGACGGACGCCGCCGAGCGTTCCCAGAAGGCCTGGGCCGCGTTTGCGGCCGATGCGGCAGGCACGGGCCCCTTCAAGATGGCCAAGTTCGTGCCGCGGGAAAGGCTGGAAGTCGTGAAGTACGACGGGTACTGGGACGAGAAGCGCCGGCCGAAGATCGACCGCGTGGTGATGCTGCCGCTGCCCGAAGCCAACTCGCGCACCGCGGCGCTGATGTCCGGCCAGGTTGATTGGATCGAGGCGCCGGCGCCCGATGCGTTCGAAGCGATCAAGGCCCGCGGCTTTGTCATCTATTCCAATGAACAGCCGCATGTGTGGCCGTGGCAGTTGTCGTTCAAGGAAGGGTCGCCGTGGCTGGACCAGCGTGTGCGCCAGGCCGCCAACCTGTGCGTGAACCGGGGCGAATTGAAGCAGCTGCTGGGAGGCATGATGGCCGAGCCCAAGGGCACCGTGCCGCCGGGGCACCCCTGGTGGGGCAACCCCAAGTTCGACATCAGGTACGACCCGGACGCCGCCCGCAAGCTGATGGCTGAAGCGGGGTATTCCAAGGCCAAGCCGGTAAAGGTCAAGGTGCAGACCTCGGCGTCGGGCTCGGGCCAGATGCAGCCGCTGCCGATGAACGAGTTCGTCCAGCAGAACCTGAAAGACTGCTACTTCGACGTGAGCTTCGACGTGGTGGAGTGGAACACGCTGTTCACCAACTGGCGCAAGGGCGCCAAGGACCCGTCGGCCAACGGCAGCGACGCCATCAACGTCAGCTTTGCGGCGATGGATCCGTTCTTCGCGATCGTGCGCTTCGTCAGCACCAAGACCTTCCCGCCCACGTCGAACAACTGGGGCTACTTCGGCAACGCCGAGATCGACGGCCTGATCAAGGATGCGCGCACGACCTTCACGCCAGCGGAACGCGACGCCGCGCTGGCCAAGCTGCATGCGCGCGTGGTCGAGGAGGCGCCGTTCGTCTGGATTGCGCACGACGTCGGCCCGCGGGCGATGTCGCCGAAGGTCAAGGGCGTGGTGCAGCCCAAGAGCTGGTTCATCGATATCGCCACGATGTCGATGGACTGACCCTGAACGCGGGCAGGGTGCCGCCCGGCGCGGCGTCCTGCCTGCATTAGCCGGTGACGCCTATGCTGTCTTACATTTTCCGGCGCGTGGTGTACGCCCTGCCCATCATGGTGGGGGTCGCGCTGCTCTGTTTCCTGTTGATCCACCTGGCGCCCGGCGATCCGCTGGTGTCCATCCTGCCGCCCGACGCGTCCGCCGACCTGCAACGGCAACTGATGCAGCTCTACGGCTTCGACCGCCCGCTCGTCGAGCAGTTCGCGGGCTGGCTGTGGCGCGCGCTGCATGGGGATCTGGGCACTTCGATCGCCACCGGCCGCCCCGTCGCCGCCGAAGTGCTGAACGCCGTGGGCAATACCTTGCGGCTGGCCTGCCTGGCGACGATGCTGGGCTTCGTCGTGGGGGCGTTCCTGGGTTTCGTGGGCGGCTATTACCGCAACTCGCCGATGGACCGCGTCGCCTCCTTCGTGTCCGTCGTCGGCGTCAGCGTGCCGCATTATTGGCTGGGGATGGTGCTGGTCATCGTGTTCTCGACCCAACTGATGTGGCTGCCGCCTACCGGTGCGGGACCGGGCGGTTCAGGGGAATGGGCCGCCGACTGGGCGCATTTCCGCCACATGATCCTGCCCGCCGTGACCATGTCGGTGATCCCGATGGGCATCATCGCCCGCACGGTGCGTGCGCTGGTGGCCGAAACGCTGTCGCAGGAATTCGTGGTGGGGCTGCGCGCGCGCGGGCTGACCGACCTGGGCGTCTTCCTGCACGTGGCCAAGAACTGTGCGCCCACGGCGCTGGCCGTGATGGGCCTGCAGCTGGGCTACCTGCTGGGCGGCTCCATCCTGATCGAAACCGTCTTTTCCTGGCCGGGCACGGGCTTTCTGCTCAACGCCGCCATCTTCCAGCGCGACCTGCCGCTGCTGCAGGGCACGATCCTGGTGCTGGCGCTGTTCTTCGTGGTCTTGAACCTGGCCGTCGACATCCTGCAAGGCCTGTTCGACCCGCGTATCGAAAGGAGCTGATCGCATGACCGATTCCGTTGCAAGCCTGGCGGCCGCCCCGGCCGTGGCGCCGGTGGCGCGGTCGCCCGGCTACTGGTCCAACGTGCTGCGCCGCCTGCGGCGCGATCCGGTGGCGCTGGCCGCCGGCGCCGTCATTCTGGCGCTGATCGTCATGGCGATCCTGGCGCCCTGGATCTCGCCGGCCGATCCGTTCCAGGCGTCGATGCTCAAGCGCCTGCGGCCCATCGGCACCGAAGGCTATCCGCTGGGCGCCGACGAGCTGGGGCGCGACATGCTGTCGCGTCTGATGCTGGGCGCGCGCCTGTCGCTGTTCATGGGCATCGTCCCGGTGATCGCGGCCTTCGTGGTGGGCAGCGCCATCGGCATCCTGGCGGGCTACGCGGGCGGCTGGACCAGCACGCTGATCATGCGGGTGGTGGACGTGTTCTATGCGTTCCCGTCCGTGCTGCTGGCGATCGCCTTGTCCGGCACGCTGGGGGCGGGCATCTTCAACGCCATCGTGTCGCTGACCGTCGTCTTCATCCCGCAGGTCGTGCGCGTGGCCGAAAGCGTCACGGCGCAGGTGCGGCGCAGCGACTACGTCGACGCGGCGCGGGCGTCGGGCGCCTCGCCGTTCACGATCGTGCGGGCGCACGTGCTGTCCAACGTGCTGGGTCCGATCTTCGTGTATGCCACGAGCCTGATCTCGGTGTCCATGATCCTGGCCTCCGGCCTGTCGTTCCTGGGCCTGGGCGTGCGGCCGCCGGAACCCGAGTGGGGGCTGATGCTCAACACGCTGCGTACCGCCATCTATACCCAGCCCTGGGTGGCGGCGTTGCCCGGCGTGATGATCTTCATCACGTCCATGTCATTCAACCTGCTGTCCGACGGGCTGCGGTCCGCCATGGAGGTCAAGGAATGAGCGCGTTGATCGAAACCGCACGCGCCGCCCACGGCGATGTGGGCGGCCCGGCCCAGCCGCTGCTGAGCGTGCGCGGGCTGGTGAAGCACTTTCCGCTGAAGCGGGATCCGCTGTCGCGCAAGCGGGGCGGCAACGCCGTGCGCGCGGTGGACGGCGTCGACTTCGACGTGAAGAAGGGCGAGACCCTGGGCGTGGTGGGCGAGTCGGGCTGCGGCAAGTCCACCACCGCGCGGCTCGTGATGCAGCTGATTGCCCAGGACCGCGGCGAACTGGTCTTCGACGGCATGGCGGTCGGTTCGCGCGCGCTGACGCTGCGCGAATTCCGCCGCCAGACGCAGATGGTGTTCCAGGACAGCTATTCGTCGTTGAATCCGCGCATGACCATCGAAGATTCGGTCGCCTTCGGCCCGCTGGTGCACGGCACGGCCAGGAACGAGGCCATTGCGGTGGCGCGCGGATTGCTGGGGCGAGTGGGGCTGGACCCGCAGCGTTTCGCTGGCCGCTATCCGCATGAATTGTCCGGCGGCCAGCGCCAGCGGGTGAACATCGCGCGGGCGCTGGCGCTCCATCCGCGCCTCGTCATCCTGGATGAAGCGGTCTCGGCGCTGGACAAGTCGGTCGAGGCGCAGGTGCTGAACCTGCTGCTGGATCTTAAGGACGATTTCGGGCTGACGTACATGTTCATCAGCCACGACCTGAACGTGGTGCGGTACATCTCTGACCGGGTGATGGTCATGTACCTGGGCGAAGTCGTCGAACTTGGCCCGGTGGAGCAGGTGTTCGACGCGCCGCGCCACCCGTATACGCAAGCCTTGCTGCGGTCGATGCCGTCGATGGAGCCAGGTCAGCGCACCGAATCCGCGCCCTTGTCCGGCGACCCGCCCAACCCCATCGATCCGCCTTCGGGTTGCCGCTTCCATACGCGTTGCGCCCAGGCGCGCGCGGTCTGTGCGCGGCAGGCGCCTGACATGACTCGGCAGGGTGACGGCCATGCCGTGCGCTGCCTGATTTATCAACCCGATTCCGGCTACGCCGATTCAGGAGCGTTGGCATGACGTCCGCCCCGCAACCGCTTGTCAGTATCCGCAACCTGGAAGTCGCGTTCCAGGCCGGCGCGAAGACCGTGCATGCGCTCAATGGCGTGAACCTGGAAGTCGGGCGCGGCGAGGCCGTGGCCCTGATCGGCGAATCGGGCTCGGGCAAAAGCGTGACGCTGCGCGCGCTGATGCGCCTGCATCCGCCGCGCCGCACGCGCATCCGCGGCCAGATGCACGTGGACGGGCGAGACGTGCTGGCGATGAGCCCGCGCGAACTGGCGGCCATGCGCGGGCCGGTGGTGTCCATGGTGTTCCAGGAGCCGTTGCTGGCGCTGGATCCGGTCTACACCGTGGGTCGTCAAATTGAAGAGATGGTGCGCCGGCATACGGGCAAGACCGCCGCCGAAGCGCGTGCGCAGGCCTTGTCGTTGTTCGAACGGGTACGCATTCCCAGCCCGGAGCGCCGCCTGCAGGCCTTTCCGCACGAGATGTCCGGCGGCATGCGCCAACGCGCCATGATCGCGCTGGCCTTGTCGTGCAATCCCAAGGTGCTGCTGGCCGATGAGCCCACGACCGCGCTGGACGCCACCGTCCAGATCCAGATCCTGCTGCTGTTGCGCGAATTGCAGCGCGAACTGGGCCTGTCCATCGTCTTCGTGACCCATGATATCGGCGCGGCCGCCGAGATCGCCGACCGCGTCGCCGTCATGTATGGCGGCCGGATCGTCGAGCAAGGCACCGTCGCCGACCTGTTGCGCGCGCCGCGCCATCCCTACACGCTCGCCTTGTTGAAGGGCAGGGCGCACGGCGCGATGCGAAAAGGGCAACGGCTTGAAACCATTCCGGGCTCCCCGCCTGATTTGGCCGCCTTGCCGCCCGGCTGTTCGTTCGCGCCGCGTTGCAGCTTGGCGCAGCCCCGCTGCCAGGCGGCGGTGCCCAATATCGCGCCTGTGGCGCCGGGGCACGAGGTACGGTGCATCCGAGTGGAAGAGACGCAATAGCCGGGCCAAACTTGTTTCAACGTATCACCGCCGCAATCTGTCCCTGATTTGGGTTTTCATTCTTGGCCGATAATGCTTGCTGTTGCTCCCAGCCGGACCCCTTATGCCCTGCGTTACCCGTCGTGTTGCTTTGCCTCTGTTCGCCATCCTGTCGGCCGTGTTGGCGGGATGCACCTCCCCTAAACCGGCCTACGAACGCGAGGATTTCACCCAGAACGACGTGTTTTCCCGCACGTTCCCCACCGCCAGCACCACCGCGTGCGACGCGGGCCGGCGCGCCTTGCTGAGCCAGGGCTACAACATCGACCGGTTCGATCCTTCGCGAGTGTCGGGGCACAAGAATTTCCAGGGCGAAGACGGGCTGCATACCCAGATCAATTTCAATATCGACTGCGCCTCGGACGGCAGCGCCAACCAGCGCGCCACGGTATTCGCCAACGCCGTGCAGGACCGCTATTCCATCAAGCGCACCAGCAGTTCCGCCAGCGTAGGCGTGAGCGTGCTGGGACAGGTGTCGATGCCTTTCGGATCCAGCGACGATTCCCTGGTGAAGACGGCCAGCCAGACCGTGTCCCGGCCCAAGTTCTACGAAGGGTTCTTCCAGCTGCTGCAGCGCTTCCTGCCGGACGCCGAAGCCGCCGCCGCGCCGCATGTGCCGCCGCCCGCCCGCGCGCGCGCCAACCCGGGCAAGCCCCCGGCGGCGCCGGCGGATCCGGTGGTCGCCCCGGACGCGCCTGCCGACACCCTGAACCCGGCCCTCGCCAACGGCACCCCTGCGGCAGGCGACAAGATGGCGCCTGCGGCGGAACCGAATCACGCGGCAGCGCCGTCCGCGCCGGGTAATTCGGAAGCGGGTGCTGCCGCGCCCGCGACCGCCCCGGCCACCACACCCGCAGCCACGCCCGCCACCCCGTCAGCGGCCACCCCTGCCGTGCAAGCGCCGGCCCCTGCCACGACGCCTTCTGCCGCCCCGGCAACGCCCGCCGCAACGCCGGCCGCGCCCGCGTCCGGCAACTAAGGCGGCCCGCGTGTCGCGCCGGTTTGCCTTGGCGCAATCCGGCGCGGCCTTTCGGCGCTGCAGGCCGCACGCAAGCGGTGATAATGCCGGCCATGACATACCAACTAC